>JAJXTB010000033.1 GCA_021784205.1 Actinomycetes bacterium | reverse complement strand
AAATCTCGCCGCTGGCTCGCCCAACACGGGCACCAGTGCATGATTCGCCCCGGACCGTCGCGCCGGACCGTCGCGCCGTGACTTTCGTCAACTTGGCAATCCGACTTTCGTTACGACCCCGTGGCGGGGAGTTGACGAAATCGTCGCAGGCCGAGTGCCCATTGGGGACTGTGAGAGAGGTTACGGTCGTCTCCACACGATTCGGGCGAAACTCACCACACGCTCCTGGGGACAGTCTCGGAAGTGGCCACCCGAAGTCACGAAAGTCGCGTTTCGAGCGCCGTGATGATCCCGCTTCGGCTCCTCGGGCGCTCCTTCTCGCCTTGAGGCCGGGATGGCCGCCGACGGCACGTTCCTGGTCGCCCACCTCTTCAAGCGACGTCTCGGTCCTCAGGACCTCGCCTGATCCTTTCAGCGGATGACAATGAGCCCGCTCACGGCCCCACGTAGGCGTCTGTAAACCCGTCAGCAGTAGTGCTCGAGGGCGTTGCCAAGGTCAGGCCGCCCTGCACGATCGCCCACTCCTCGTCCGTTGTCAGAGACCACGGGCTCAAGCTCGTCAACATGTTGGTGAAGGCTACGGTTCCAAAGTTAGCGAAGGGATAGACCGCTGCTGTCGAGGTGTCAGTGGGGTCCTCGACAATCCACTCCGCCGTGTAGCCCCCGTCGTAACTGATGTTCACCGCCGAGCCCTGGTTGGTGAAGGTGATGGTCCCCGCCGCGGTCGGCCCCACGCCCCAGCTCTCGCCGGTCACCATCAGCGCTGAGAGTCCGGTGTTCACGTCGTTGAGCAGTGTCTCCCATGAGCCGCTCGCCTGTCGGTAGACGAACGCCTGGATCTGGTCACCGGCCGCCACCGGGAAGTTCGTGAAGATCTGCTCGGTGTTGGGCGTGGCGGGAACGACCTCCCACCAGGCCTCGTTGGTCTGCGATCCTCCCACGCACGAACTGTTGATTCCCGTCTGGAGAAGTGAGCCGGAGGATCCACCGGTTGACCACTGCTGACCGCCGATCCCTACCCACGTCGAGACCTGACCCGTCGGAGTGTCCGCGCAGTTGAGCGTCGGGACGGCGAAGTAGCCCGATGCGTCCGTGATCAGCGCGCTGCTCGAAGGCACGACGTAGCCCGACCAGTTGTTCGACGAGTAGTGAGCGGGCGGAGGCGGACCACTCTGCGTCAGCGTTTGCGTCGCCGCGCCCGTCTGGCCGGTCGCCGTCGCGGCGCTGAACGTGATCGACCACGACTGCTTCGACTGGACCTGTTCAAGGCTCACCTGTAGGGTTCCCGTACACGGAACGCTGACCGACGCCGCGGACCACAGCGAGGGCGTCGAGGCCAGGGAGCAGGTCGCGGCGCTCGGTGCGGAGAAGGTCAGCGTGACCGTTCCGCCTGCCCAGGGCACGCTTGTTGGAACCACGCTCAGCGTCGTCGACAGCGGTGGTACCGGTGGGGTCGAGGACACCTGGGGCAGCCACACCGCCCGTATCTGCGCCCGCCACTGCACCCAGGTCATCTGCAGCGTCTCGTGCCCGTAGACCACCAGAGGGCCCTTCGGCGTGAAGCCGTCGGCGATCAGGTCCGCAGTCCCGGCTCCGAAGCGCGTGACGCCGATGTCCGCGGCCCGGGCGGTCACGTCAACCGCGATCACCGCGCCTCTGGACGAGATGGCCGCCTCGACTGCCCCGCGGCCCGTTCCCACCGAAGAATGCCCCACGAGGTACTCGCCGTCGATTCCCGACTGACCCCAGAACTGCCACAGCGAGTTGAAGTCGGTACTGAGCACCGGATTGCTGCCCATGCTCGCGTACTCCACGGCGACCAGCCCAGGGACGGCCGTCACTCCCGCCGCCACCGACTCCCAGTCAGCCGCTGCCACCAGTCCGCAGTCCTCCCCAGAGCACACGTGGCTGTAGTTGGGAAACACGTGGTGGAGTGCGGCGAGGTCGCACACGGCGCTGCGATGGCACCGGTCGAGTCCGCGCACCACGGTCGACGCCCCTGCCGGCCCCACCACGACGACTCCGCCGACCCCGAGCGCCGACACGACCATAAGCGCAGCTCCCAACCGGCGCCTTCGCCCGTTCCGTCGCCTCGCCGTCGGTACCCACCCTCGCGCCGTTTTCGCGCCCACTAGGGCACCGAACTCGACTGGCATCCTGGGGCGCCAGGGTTGATCATGCAGTTGAGGATCTGTCCCTCTTGAGCCACGCCGGCCGCGAGCACCGCCGCCTGGTCATGCTGGTTGATGAACGCTGTGGCCTCCGCCGTCGGGTCCAGGGCCACCGATGGGAGCCCCTCGCTCTGTAACTGGGCGTTGTGCAGCTCGGCCGCATGGTATTGATTAACGAACTCCTGCGCCTGTCCCGCGGGCGGCAGCGAGCCCATGAGCTGCTCGGCCACGTTGTCGAGCGTCGAGACCAGTAGTTGCGGGTCGGTCAGCACCACCGGTGCGACGGCGGGCACGGTCGTGGTGGTCGCCGCGACTTCGGCCTGGAGGGTCGTCACCTGGTGCCGCAACGTGACCAAGGCCTTGACCGCCGTGTAAACGACCTGCTCTTCGCCATTGAGCTTGCGGTCGACCTTCGCCAGCTGGCGGTGCGCGTTGCCCAGCGCCTCTGACTGCACGACTCCGAACGCCATTGATCCGGCCGCCACGAGCGACGCGGCGACCACCAGCACCCACGACGATGTGAGCTTCCGCACCGCGCCTCCTTCTCCGACCGGATCGCGCACACGGCTCTCGGCCGGGACTTCGCGTCTACCGGCGAGACTACGGCGCCCCGGTCACGTGCGCCTTGGAACGCGCTCCCAGCCGGCCGCGCCCGACCTGGATGTAGCTTCGTGGTGGCGGCATGCGGACGAACGCCGCACTCCGGAAAGGGCGGGTACCGTCGTGTCCTTGTTGAGCCACCTGCGCGATCCGACGAGCCCCGTCCACCGCTTCTTCGCCGAACGTTTCACCGACGCCGGTGCCGCGCGCTCCGCGCTAGCCCCCGGCGATGACCCCGGAGTCATCATCGGGAGGTCGACGGCCGGGTCGCCGACCCCGAAGCATTCGGTCTGGCGCCTGGGCGACGCCCAGGTCCTCCCCGCGGACCAGGATCGCCCCGGATTCCCGTGGGCGACGGTCGGTACGGCGTTCGACTACCGGGTGCGGTTCTACTTCCCGGAGCGCGAGTTCGACCACCGCGCAGCTCACACGGGCGCCACGATGCTCGTCGGTCGCTGGAGAGTACCGCTCGAGCTGCCCTCCGCGTTCGTCGAACTCGAAGCGCACCTCTCTGACCTTCGCGCCGTTGAGCCCGCCCGACGTGGGGACGACGCCTTCGAGCGTGACCTGGCGGAGTTGTGCTTTGCTCTCGCCCTCTACGAGCAGTTCTTCCGCTCCGGCGGGCACAGCGACGACGACCCGCTGTACCGCCTGGGTCCTCTGGCCGACCTTGGCGTCGTCGTATCTCTGGCCCCCGCGTCGGCGCTGGAGGACCTCATGGCGCTGGCCAACCGCCTGGTTGCGACCCAGGGCACGCTCCTCGTGTCGTCCGCTACGCCGAACCCCAGCTTCGCTGGCAGCCCCTTCTTGGGTGGGGCCGACGCCGACCTAATCGCTGGTGGGCGCCTCCTGGACGTCAAGACCACGGTCAGCTCGACCATCGAGCGCCTCGAGCTTTGGCAACTGCTCGGCTACGCCCTGTGCGACTTCGATGACGCGTTTTGCATCGAGGAGGTTGGCCTCTACTACTCGCGCCACGGCGTTCAGGTTGCTTGGCCGGTGGACGAGTTGCTCTCCCTCATGTCGGGTCAGGCGACAAGGGCCAGCCAGGTGCGCTCGGTGTTCGAGTCCCTTCTCCGGGCCCTGCTACCCCTGCCCCGCTGAGCGCAGACAGTCGCGCGCCGACCGACACCAGGCCAACGTCGGGGCGCTATCGATAGCCCGGTGCGGTTACCGAGGAAACCGCAGGTCGGCAGTCGCGACCTGAGCAGCCCAACGGCCGAGCTCGCTGGGCTCGACCTCTGGTACCGAGTCGCCCAGATCCAGCCGCAGCTGCTCGTGAGGGTCGCCACGTCGACGTAATCGTCCGGCTTCTCCCGCGCACTTCGGACCGTATCGGGTACTCGCGACTTTCCTCGAACGGGGCCAGACCCGCTCTCCGGAACGCCCGCCCGAGACGCCAACCAAGTCGTCCGGACACGCCAACCGCTCCGCCAACGTGTGCTTGCGTTCGCTCGCGATGTGCTAGCGTCTCTGACATGACCACCGACGCGAAGACGCATGTCATCTACGCCAGGGTTCCCGAGAGGTTCAAGCGTGAAGCCGAGGCCTACGCCGACGAACGTGGTAGCACGCTCACGAGCGCGGTCGTCGCCTTGCTCGAGCGGGGTCTCAGCGAGGCCAGCGACGACCAGTCGGTGGCGCAGCTCCAAACCGCCCTCGACCGCGCGAAGGTCGAGAAGGACGCGCTACGCGCTGAACTGCGCGCAGCGCAGAGGGAGCTGAAGCTGGTCGAGGCGCTTGCCCAGCGCGCGCGGCGCCCGGTAGGCAAGTGCCCGGGCTGCCAGGCTCCAATCACGGGCTACGACCTCCTGGGAACCGGCGAGTGCCCCAAGTGCAACCAGGACTTGTCGCCCCTCGTCGTCCCGAACAGCGCGTCGTCGACTCTCAACCAGAGGGATCTCTTGATCCTGGTCGGAGCCCTCGGGGCGGTTCTCGGCGTCGCGTACCTAGCATCGAAGTAGGAGGTTCCGTGGATCAGTCAAGTCAGCTCACCGAGTTCCTCAGGCGCCACGCTCTGGAGATCTTTCACGCGGCCTACCCAAGTACGACGAATGGTCGGCTCCCTTGGAACGCGATTGACCAGATCCTGGGTAACGTCCCACCGGCCGGGTTCGACGACTTCGCCAGCGCGCTCGTGGAAATGGCCGAGTCCGACTCCCTGCGGCTCGCCGACCTCGTGAGCACCCCCGAGGGACAGGCACTGGTTCAGATCGCCGTAGCCGGCGTACCGCCTCTCTGGAGACTTGATCTCAATTTCCTCTCGGCCGGCCTGCAACGCGCAGCGGAGATGCAGCTGATCGAGGGTGAGCGAGCGGCAGGCCGCCAGGCGCTTCTGATTCTCCTTATCGGTCTGGTCGTCGCAGGCAGCATCGCGTACGTCAGCTCACCTCGTCCGCGCGGGCGAGCGATCAGACGCTGAGGCAGAGGGCACCCACTCCAGATAATCACGTCCGGTACGCATGGCTCTTCGAGCCACAGGGCGCGGCGCCGCTCGCTCGCAGGACATCCGCACCCTCAATGCGTCGCCCCGTTCGGGTTACCGATCGCCGGACTGCGCTTTCGCCTGAGGCTGCCACTGACCTAGGAGGACGATGGACGATTCAGCTGACGAGGAGCCTCTGTATCTCGTCTAAGGACTGGGTTATGGTCCCCAGTTCTTGAATCCAGCCGGGCTTTGCCAACGGCGGATCGTGGTCGAGAGTCTGACCCAGTCGCGTAGATGCTTCCAATGCCGGACCTAGCAGCGAGAGGCACTTGGACTCGACGGCGTCGTGACGCCTGGCATATTCCGCGAACTCTTCGATGGCCTCGAGATCCGTGACAGTCGTGCTCCTCGATGCCGCATCAAGCAGGAGCTCCCTCGTCGCTTTGACCGCGCTGCTCAAATGCGTCGCGTGGAACATCAGGTCCGGTGATTCTATGGGCTCTTCGACTGTCATCGATCGAGTATCCCACGGGTGTGCTTACGAAGGCGTACTCTTGACGCGCCCGACGCTGGCGGAGGCTTATCAGGGGCAGAAGGTGCGCCTGGCCCGGGGCCAACCCTTGCGACGCGCCCCAGTCGTCGATCAGCTCAGACGCGTGGTCCGGGCTACGGAGCCACGGCCAGAACTCCTCGAACAAGTCATCCAGTCGATCAGCGTCCGGATACGTCGCCGCTGCCAGCGCCGCCCGCCGCCCGCGTCGAGCTCGCTCTTCCCGGTAGGTCTGTAGATCGAAGACAGTGCCCATTGGAGACAATTGGTTCCCAACCGCACCGAGCACGCAATCCACCGGTCGTTGTTGCGAAAGGGAGTGTTCGAGCCCCCGATCCGCGCACCGTGCGCCCATGCCCAAACTGACCACCACCAGAGCCCGTGCCCCGCTGGGGGCGACCACCACTAAGGACCGCCGCAACCCGCCAGCCCCGCCGGCCACCAGCGACTACGTCTCCCGCCCCCGGCGTGACTGGTCCACCTACAACGACGAGCTGCGGGATCGACCGGTTCGCACCCTCGAGGTGATCGTCGACACCGCGAGTACGAGCCAGTGGCGGCCCCGACTGGGCCGGATCGGGCGCCCCGCCTACTCGCAGGCCGCGATCACCGCGTGCTACATGCTGCGCGCGGTCTTTCACCTGAACCTGCGAGCCACCGAGGGCCTGGTGCGTTCGATCCTCGCCAGTGCGGGCCTCGACCCCAGCCTCGCGCCGGACTACTCAACGCTGTGTCGGGCCCGGGACCGAGTAACCCTGCGCAGTCCGCGGGCGGTCTCTCCGGTGGCTCTGATCGACGGGACCGGGTTCTCCTTTCTCACCCACGGACCTTGGATCCAGCACAAGTGGCGCGAGCAGCGCCTCGCCAGTCACCGCTTCGTGCGCGTAACACTCACCACCGACGCCGCTACGGGTGCGGTGATCGCCAGTGTCGTGACCCCCGAGTCGGGTGAAGGCACCGGCGAGACCAGTCAGTTCGACGAGCTAGCGGGCACGGCCACTGGTCTCGGGGCTACGACCATGATCGGTGACGGCGCCTACGACACGAAGCACTGCTACGAGGTCTCAAACACCCACGGACTGCGCCTCATCACCCCACCCCAGGTGAACGCCGTCTTTGGCCTGCACCCCGATCGCGACGTGACCTTGGCCCAGGTGAACCGCCTGGGCACCGCTGAGTGGAAACGGCGCGTGAAATACCACCAGCGCTCGCGGGTGGAGTCCGACATCGGCGCGGCCAAGCTCTGCTTCACCGATCGGGTGCGATCGAGATCCTTCGAGGGCGCCAAGGCCGAGGTGCTCGCCGCACTCTCGGTGCTGAACCTGTGGCGAGTGGGGACGGCAGGCCTGGCGGCCACCTAATGGAGCAGGTCACCGGTCAGCGGCGGAGCTCGCCTCGACGACCGGGTAAATCAACAACGACAATCCACCGACGAGCCTTTTCGGGGGCGTCGACCCCTGAGGTCGGGCCCCGTCGCACGGCCCAGCGACTCATACCCCGTGCGCAATGGGTGCTACCGCGGAGGCATCGCGGCGTCGAGCTTGGCGTGCAGTTCCTCCACCCGCTTCTGTGACAGGGGCCCCGGCTCGTTGATCTTCCGGATGATCCCGTGACCTCCCGACAGGAGCACCCCATCGTGCTCGTAGGGACCCTTGCCCCTCCGGAAGTGCACGCTCTCGCGCAGCCCCCACGTCGGCTCGATGAACGCCATGACGGGAAACCTCGGCACCGTAGGATCTCCGATGATCTGTGCGATGGGGATCACCAGTCGGTAGATCTTCGCGATGACGTCGGTCCGGTCGATGCCGTCGATGTGGAGGTAGCGCCGCGGGTCGGTGCTGGGCATCCTCGGACTCCGGTACTGGATCTCGCCCGCCCACTTCTTCGAGTCGATGACCCACACGCCCGAAGTCGCCACGACAATGTGGTCGACATTGGCCGGTGAGACTCCGGGGACCTTCCGGTCGGTCAAGACCCGCGTACCCGGTGCCAACTCGGCTGCGAGGTACGTGCCCATCAGGTACTCGCCCTGGGCGCCCTTGAGGTAGTTGTCGCCGCGGTGGCGAGCGTCGAGACGCAGTGCCGACGACCCGCCAACCGGATCGACGTGCGCCGCGGGCACCTCGGGCGGGCCACAGTCCAGACAGCGCACCCGATGTCCTTTGGGCGCCTCAGCGTTGGCCCAGCCCTGCGCGCCCTTCTCAACTTGTGCCCCGCAGGCTGAGCACATCGCGGCGTTGCGAGTGAATGGCTTCTCCGTCCAAGGCACACTCCGATCGTAGGAGCGCCGTACCTCGCGCCCATGCGCGGGCGCTAGCTGCTGCGTCCCGGCCCGCCTTCGCGCTCTCGCTGGACAGCCCGAGACGCTGGCGTTGCAGATACAGCCAGCTCCGCCGCCCACCGCCCCAGCTCCTGCGGGTTCAGCGAGGCCGTCCACCTCCGCAGCTCGCGTCACAGTTGGCGAGAAAACGCCGCTGCCGCGATGGTGGCGTAGGCTCTGACGTCGTCTATCACGCGACAGAACGTACCGGCCACCTGAGACCGACTCGCGAGGAGTCCTTGCCTGCCAGCCGTGCGTAGCTTCTGCGCCCCGCACGTCGCACTCTCACCTGCGCACACGTCAC
Organism: Actinomycetes bacterium; assembly: GCA_021784205.1. The sequence goes on along the minus strand of JAJXTB010000033.1, from coordinate 13,547 downwards.
AGGCACTGCGGCCAGATGGCTGCCCACTGCTGGGGCATCTTGAGCGCCGTCTTTAGCCGCTCGGCAGCCGGCTCGTAGTCTCGCGCGGCCTGCTCGGCCGTGATGCCCAGCTTCTCGCAGCGACTGCCGATCCACTCCGTCAGCGAGCCCCGCTCGAGCTTCGGGGCCGGCCCCCAAGGTCGCGCGCCGAACTTCTCCGCGTTCGCCAGGCCCCCGAGGTTGTTTGGTTCGCACTGGTCGATGTAGAAGATGTTCAGCGCGTACTCGAGAGCCTGGCGCTGCTTGCTCGGCCCGCTGCGGTCAAGCTCCTCCATCATCTTCCACAGTGTGTTGCGGTAGAGGCCGTAGTCGCGCCTTGCCTGGTGCGTGAGCTGGTCCTCATTGAGCATCGACCAGCGCACGTCACGGTACGCCGGTTCGTGGCCGAATCGAACGCGAAGGCGATCATTGGTCTCGCGGACGCGGCGGTCGTACCTGGCGAGATCACCCATCGCCATCGCCTCGCGGGCGTCATCGATCCGATCAGCCTGCTCTTCGGTGACCACGCGTCGTGTCTGGTCACGCTTGTCGGTGCGCACGTACATCGTCTGGTGGCAGTCGGGGCATCGCGTCGCCGCCCCGGGGACCTTCTTCAGCTCAACCCCGCAGTACGGGCACGCCGCCACGCGGAGGTCCCGCACCTCCGCGCGCGCAGGGACTGCGGTGGCTGGCGCCTCGGGTGCGCGTCGCCCAAAGAAGCGTGGCATGCCCCGAGATTACGAGAGCAGCCTCTCCTCGCGTTGACTCACCCGAAGCGACTGGACTGGAGCGGTCACTCAGGCTGAGCCATCGGGCGCGGCGGGGTCCTCGGGATTCTTCAGACCGCCTGACCTGAGCGCATTGACTTCGTCCAGCAGCGAGATGAGCCCACTCGCGCCGAGCGTCTGGAGAACTTGGTTGGCTCGCGACTTCACTGAAGGGTCATCGCTGTCGAGTCCGGCAGCGATGATGGGTGCCGCGTTGGTTCCGACCCAGTGTGCCTCCCAGGGTTCGCGCGTGTCGATGACCGACGTCAGAACTGTGACCGCATCGCTTGTGACCTCTCGGGCATGTTCGGCCAACGCCTTGATGATCTCCGCGGCCCCGTCGATCCTCGCGCCGTTGGACGCCGCGTGAGCCAACTGACTCGCCGCCCACTCCATTGGGAATACGCCGCTCCGGAACCACCAGCCAAAGCCGGCGAGTTCGGCGGGGTCCCCACCAGCGTCCACCGTCTGGCGACGCCACTCCCACAACTTCTGCAGGCGCTCTACCTGGTCAGCGCTTGGCGCGCCGCGGTTGGGAGAGAGCAACCAGCCGAGGTGACCCAGAGCCTGACCGAGCTCCTGCGGTCCGTAGCTACTGAAGAGCACTGCGATCAGTTGGTCGTCGCTGTCCAACTCGATGTGTCCGTTGATGTAGAGCAGGAGCACGTGCTCGGCAGTGCGCGACGCGGCCGACTCTCTCGACTTGGTGTCCTCGTCCGACGGATAACGTTGCAGTCGTTCGCGATAGCTTCCGGCGAGGAGCTCGAGCATCAGCGGGTTCGGGTTGTTCCTCCTCACGTACGCCGCCCAAGCCACGTCGGCCCGGACGGCATCGGCCTGACGGCCTCCAGACCCGAAGAGAAGGTCGACACTGTCTCGAGCCCACGAGGGTGACACCGAGGCCAGGAAGGGGAAGAGCGTCCCGAGCGATGCTCGGATCGCGGGGCTTGGATCGAACTGCGAGTCCAGGTGCCTTGTGAGCAGCTCCCACACCTCAGGCGCGGTGTCGTCCGGATCTCCGCCGCGGGTGATGAGCCCCACCTGGACGAGCCACCAGAGGTACATCACGGCAGCAGTGATCGCGTAAGGCCTGACCGAGTTGATGGAGGTCATCTCGGCGTCCATGTCTCCGGTCGCCTCGCGCGCAGGCGACGGATCGGGACTCTGGGCTAGGAGGACGATGATGGACCAGATCGTCTCGCGCAGTTCGGCGTCTGGGGCCGTTCCTGGCGCCAAACGGAGCGACGCATCGAGGAGGGAAGCGACCGCCTGGTGTGTCGCACGCCAACCGACGTCCTCGCCGAAGTCGTAACGACGGTCCCCTTCGTCCGGCTGCTGGGCTGCGAACAGCAACACCGCCAGCACCCGCTCCCAGTCCATGGTGGCGCCGCCCGCGCGCACGGCCTTCTCCCACCCTTGGGCGATGTTCCGGAGGTACGTAGGTGCCAGCTCGACGATTTGGTCAGCCAGCGCGCACAGTCGCTCGGGACGGCGCTCAGCTAGCACGCCCAACTGGCGTCCCAGTCCTTCGGGGCTCGGGCCAAAGGCAACCGCGTCGGGCGCCTCCCACTCCTTGAGGAAGTCCATCAGCTTATCGTCTGTCATGGCTTCGAGCTCGTCTGTGGTTTTCGGGGACGTCGGTCCCACGAAGGAGGTGACGGTCGGACCCCACGGCCCACGCGGCGGTCGGGCTCCGAACTCCTCGTCAAGAGCGGCGAGCCGCGCGGCTAGGTCGGCGCTGAGCGACTCCTCCATCAGTGCGAGGTGTTCACGCTGTCGCCAGCGCCGGTACCTCGCCACGTGTTCCTCTGTGACGTCGCTGGCGTCAACCTCCGAGAACCTCGCGGCGATGTCGTGGACCCTCTCCTCGTCCGCGCTGGCGAACTCAGGATCGCTCTCCACGATCGCGAACCAAGCGTCAGCAACCTCTTGGTCAGCACCCGCGAGGACGAGGCGCCCCAGATCGCTGTACTCGGGTTGGTACTCCCACGCAAGGTGTGCGGGGTCGAGGAGCAATGCCTGACCGATGTCAGCCGCCGACGGATTCCCGACCCGGATCGCCTCGGCCACGACCATCATCGCGATGCGTACCGATGCCCCCGTGCGCACCGCTGGAGCCAGGAGTGCGTCGACCACCGCTCGAAGCGAGTCAGGATGGGCCCTAACTAGCGCGAGCGAGACGTCCCTCGTGGCGTCGACCAAGGCGTTCCCTACCTCGAAGATGTAGTCCTCACGGGAGTGTGCGATCTCAGCTCGCCATCCCCGGGACTCGTCTCGTTCCTCTGCAGCCGTGTGGTCGTGCAAGAAGTCCGCAAGAACGGCGACGGCGGTGGGGCCTAGGGCGAGCTTCAGCGTCTTCGCAGCTCGAGGGAGGAGCTCTTTATACCAGTAGTCGTCCAGCGCTGATGGAGCCCCGAAGAGCGTCGAGACCAAACGCTCCATCGCCGCCTTCGATGACGCCTGTCGAAGGCGCTCGGCTAGCGCCACAAGACGCTCGGGATTGAGCCAACCTCCGTCTTCCCGCGCTGCCGCGATGACAAGGTCGGTGAGTCTGATTGCCGAATCAACGGGCAGCGCAATCGCGGCGTCCACCAGTTGCCGGGCCGCTAGGCCATTCCCTACGAGATCGACCTCCAGGAAGAGGCGTGTGACGTCCTCCGGTCGCTCGGGCGCGATCCGGACGAGGTACGCTCCCTCTGGCCATACCGGGAACGTCACGCCACCCGTCTCAACCGGGATAGGGGCGTCGGGAGCCTTGATGAGGTTCTTCCCTCTCAGCGGCTTGAACCAAGCGGGGTTGAGCAGCTCGTCAAAGAACGCCCGGGCGTTTGTAGGCGACTGCAAAGCGAGTGCGAGCTCGTCGAGATCTCGATCACTGGGGGCGCTCCATGTAGACCGACCGTCGGTGCCGGGGCTGTTGCGATTGGCCCGGAGACGAACCGCGCTCATCGTCTGGTGGCCCGTCCAGAACTGGGATAGACCGAGGTCGAGGGCCAGCTCCACGAGCTCGAAGTGACGGCGTATGTCGTCCATCTCTGGCATCTGCCTCGGCTTCTCGGCGATGTGAGCTCGTCCAGTGAAGTACTTGCGCACCTTGGTCACCACGCCGACTGCAGCGTCCGATGGCTCATGAGTCCGTGACTCAGTGGCTCGACCTGCCACCAAGGCCCTCGACCTTCTTGCGTTCTCGCCCTGACCACGTCGGTGCGACTGCACTACTTCAATCGCAGCTTCTTCAACAGCCCGGGCCGTCCGTGCTCGGTCTTCTTCGTCTGGTCCCTCGGCACCTGCAGCCTGGCCGAGGTGGGCATCGACCGCCGCCGTCAACTTCTCGAGTGCCCCAGCCTGAACACCCCTGATGTTCTCGAACGTGTGCCCCATGACCCCGGGTAGGCGATTGAGAATCTCACGCACGCAGTGAGCGAGGACTGCCAAGCGAGCCTCACTCGTGCAGCTGTCGAGTCGGCTGGCCGCATCCAGGTACAGATCTGCCATCGTTGGTCCGTTGCCCTCGAGAGCCCGCAGGCGCTCCCAGCGCTCGACTTGGTCTGGACGAAGGGCGCCCAGAGGACCGCCGGGAGGCTCGAAACGAGGTGGGCCTCCGCCGAGGTCGTCGTCACCAAGGCTCATCGCCGGCACCGGTCCCTCACTCAAAGCGCCGTGAGCCACCCGCGGACATCGCGCAAGGATTCGATCAGCGAGTCGCACGAGCCCTCTTCGTCAAGGTGTATTACGTCGAACCCCAAGCGAATCGTCCCGTGCATCAGTTATTCGGCGCCGGGTGCACGTGACCGGCGATCCGAGCCCGGAGCGGGTGAGCGATCGCTTTGAGCGGCTTCAGCTGGGGCCCTTCGTTGAGTCGTTGCACTCACATCAGCTAGTTGAAGAAATGAGGTCAGAAATAGTCACTCGCGTGGCACCAGGCAACTCGAGGAACCAAGGACAGGTGGCCAAGCTTGCACCGCAACGCTCGACGTTGAGTTGATTGGTGAGGGCGAGTTCGCGGTACTCTCTCAGTCGGTCGAGGTCGCCCTCCGACTGACGCAGGATTGTCTCTGCGGTACCACCCGTGAAACCGCCAACCAGCTCCCAGGCCTCACGGGCAGTGTCCGGATCGTCGCCGTAGTTCTTTGCTAGTGCCGCCATCGCACCAACCCCGTTTGGTCCTCCAGCCGTTCCTACGCGAGATCGAAGGTCTTCCGGGAGTAAGAGAAGACTCAGGTACTTCTTGACGGTCGCAACACTGAGCCCCGTGCTCTTGGCTGCTTCTCTCTCTGAACCCAACCTCCTAGACAGCTCGTCAAGTCCGCGAGCTTTGTCAAGGGGGTCCATTTCCGCCCGCTGCAGATTCTCTACGAGCGACGCACCGAGCGCCTGGTCGTCATTCCAGTTGGTGACCAGAACATCGATACTCGTGAGCCCCAACCGCATGCAAGCGAGAACACGTCGCTGCCCAGCTACCACCTCGAACGTGCCGTCACCCACGTCACGGACACTTGGTGGCTGGAGCAATCCATTGGCCTCGATGCTGGCTGCCAGTTCGGCGAGCCCAGCATCCTCGCTTCCTGCTTCGAGATTCTTTCGAGCGTTGAGCGGCGAGACCTTGATCGCTGCCAGACTCACTGACCTTAGCGTGCTTGTCATTTCACACCCCCTCACGCATCTGAGGACCCGAATACACCGAGGGCACTCAGACATCACACTCTGCCCAGACTGAATCCGCCTCGTGTTCCACGCGCACGGCTGCGGCGTGGCGAACACGCGCTGAACTGTGCCGGGCACCTTTGACGCACCATACTCGGGCTTGCAGCGCGTCTCGAGTTCATGGCGGGCCTTGACTTTGACAGCCTGCTGGCGCTGCTATTCGCTGGCGACTGCAGCGCCGACTTGGCGATGGACGAGTTGTCTCCGTGGGCCACTCCGCTGCACAACTGAATCGATACCAGCCCCGGGCCCTGAGCATTGCTCAGTGGGATCTCGCTCAAGCTGGTGCGGTCGCCCTCGTCGCGCGGGCCACGGCGAACACGCCCGCCACCGCGCGCTCCCTGCTTTCGCTTCTTGCGAACTTTCTCGCTTGGCATCCGCTGTGGGACCGGACGGTGGAGCCGGAACTCGCCGCCTTACTCGCGCCGGTCCACATCGACGCCTACGTGGCCTCATCAAATCGGCACCGCAACGCTGGGGCTGGGCTGCGCCGCCTCGCACGATGCGTCGGCGCCATGCCCCAGCGTTCGACGACTCCGAGCAAGCGTCCGCCCGTCGGAGCGACGGCGTTCTGGCGTGCCGTGGCCGGTCATGGGCCTCTGACGGCGCTGGTGGTGGCCAGCCGGCGCTGCGGGCGAGTCCTCACTCCGCGCACCTTCACCGACGTGGCGGCCAGCCTGATCGAGGAGGCCCCCGATCTTGCTGACCTCGGGGCGGGGTGTGCGCGAGAGGGCGACACCGGCACGGTGAGCGTGCTTCATGATGTCGCTCGGACCTTGCGGAGTCTGTCCGACGGCGAGCCCGTGGGAGGCGAGGTGAGCTCCCGGACAGCCCGCCCGAGTCGGACCACGGAGACCTCGATCCGCACGCCTTCGCGCACGGCGGTGCTGCGCCAGGCACGCGAGGCCCGTCGTCGGCGTGAAGAAGCCCGGGTCCTCGCCGAAGTGGGGCCGACGGCAAAGTCCCTCGACGAGCTGACGGCGCCTCTTCCAGCAATCGAGGAGGCGATCGCCGCCTTCCGGCCCTACCGCTTCTCCGACACCGACTGGTCGCTCGTTGAGGAGACGACGCGCACCCTGCTGCGCGCCTACGGCCCACCGAGCGTGACGTGGGTTCAGACCCAGGCCGGGGTGATCGCTCGCTTCTGTCGTTGGGTGGCGATGCGACCCGAGCGGATCCAGCGCGGCGAGGTCCTTCGTGCTGACGAGACCCTCGAGGCCGGGCTCATTGACGTCTATCTCGCCGGGCCGCTCGCCAACGTGCCGGAGTCGAGCCGGGCGACGGCGCGCTCCTTGGTGCGTCGGGCGACCCGGAATCTCTCGCCTTTGCCCACGGGGTCCATCGCCTATCACCCCGTGAATCCCCCGTACAGCCCGGCCGAGTGCGCGGCGTTCCTGCGCCTGGCCCGTTTGCAGCCGACCGCCGCGACGCGTCGGGGGATGTCTTCGCTCGTGGCGCTGGGCCTCGGGGCCGGGCTCTCCTCTCAGGAGCAGCGCAACGTCAGCGACGAGCGGGTTCACGAGGTCGACCTCGACGGCGAGAAGGTGCTGGTGGTCGACGTGCCGGGCCCCCGGGCGCGCCGGGTCGTGGTGCGTGCGCCCTACGACGACCTGCTGCGCGAGGCGATCACTCTGCACCGCGAGCAGGGCCGTAGGGCCAACCAGCCGCTGTACGGCACCAAGGTGGATCGCCACAACGCCAGCGGGACGGTGACCGGCTCGGCGCGCACGGCCTTCGGCGTCGGCGTCGAGATCGACCCGGCGCGACTGCGCTCGACGTGGCTGGTGGCCCTCATGAGCGCAGATCTGCCCCTCGGCGTCTTGCTCAAGGTCTCCGGACTGCGCAGTGCCCGCACACTCGTCGATCTCCTGCCCTACTGCCCGGAGCCCTCGGAGGAGGCGGTGCTCGCAGCGCTGCGCGCCGCGGGGGAGAGGTCGGTCAACTCGTGATCCGGCTCTGTGAGTACCGACTGGTCGCGGGCGCGATCCAGCGCAGCGGCGTGGCTCGCGAGATCGAGCAGCTGCTCTCGCCCGAGGGCAAGGGCCGCCCGCGCGGTCTGTCCGTCGAGGTCTTCCTCGCGGGAGCTGTCCTCACGGCGAGCCGATCGCTGCCTCTCACTTTCACCAACATCTACGCGACGCTGACTCGCGAACTGTCGTCCTCGCTGCAGAACGCGATCGGCGTGCGCGTGAAGGTCGATCCGGCGATGATGTCGCGACCCATCTCCATCCGTCAGGTGCGCTACGTCATGGAGGCCATCGAGCGCCGCCTCGTCTACACCTCAGCGAGCGCCCCCGAACTCGACGACGCGTTGCGCGACACGCGGCGCGAGCGCTTCGAGGCGATCGTCGACCAGCTCATCGGCGCGACGATCCCGGCCAACTACGCGAAGACCGTCTCCATCGCCGTCGACGGCTCGGGCGTCGAGTCCTTCGCCAAGTCCAAGCGGCGCGCGAAGGATGTTGCCGGCGCCGCGAGCGACGAGCTCGAGGGTGAGGGTGAAGAGGACCTCACCGACAATGAGCGCTCGAAGTACGACTACTACTCGGCCGACCCCGATGCCCGCACGGGATATCGCACCCGGACCTACGACTCCAAGTCGAAGTACAACCACGGCTACGAGCTGACTGCGGCGGTGGCGGTGCCGCGCGTGGGCGGCGAGGACATCGGCCCGAAGTTGCTGCTCGCCATGAGAGTGCAGCCCTCGGGGTCGGACGTGACCACGCCAGCGATCTCGACGCTGGAGCAGCTCCTGGGCCGGGGCTTCAACATCGACGAGGTCATCGCCGACCGGGGCTTCTCCTACAAGAAGCCCAAGGACTGGGCCGAGCCGCTTCGCGCCCTGGGCCTCGGTCAGGTCCAGGACATCCACCCCGCCGACCACGGTCCCCGCGACGCGAACGGCGTGCTGATGATCGACGGCGTACCGCACTGCGAGAGGACACCGGAGCACCTGCGGCGCATCACCCGGCCCGCTCAGCTGAGCGCGGGACCACTGAGCATGGCCGCCACGGAGGCCGAGCGCCTCGTCCACGCTCGCAAGGTCGACGAGATCGAGCGCTTCAACGCCTTGATCGCCGAGCGTCAGCGCTACGCCTCGGTGCGCAACCAGAGGGCTCCCGAGGGCGCCAAGGATCAGGCGAAGGCGCAGTACATCTGCGCGGGCCGGGCCGGCAAGCTTCAGTGTGCGCTCTGCCCACTCGCGGCGGACTACCCGGAAGGCCTGCCCGTAGTGGTGGACCCGCCGAGCGGTCCCTACGCACCACGGTCCTGTTCGCAGGCGACGACGGTGGTCGCGGGCGCCGCGCTCATCAAACTCGCCCAGCGCGACTACTGGGGCAGCCCCGAGTGGCAGGCCTCGTACGGCCGGCGCGCTCACGTCGAGAGCATCTTTGGCAACCTGCGCAACCCGAGCACCCAGAACATCCGACGCGGCTTCTGTCGCGTGATGGGCCTCATCAAGACGACCCTGATGCTCGCCTTCGAGGTGATGGCCGCCAACCTGCGCCTGGTGCGCGAGTGGGCCAAGCGCACGGGCGAGAACTCCGATCCGCTCCACGAGCCCTTCCCCGAGGATCACGGCTTCGAGGAAATCGACGCCGAGGGTAACGTCCGCGTCGCGTCGCCGGACGACCTCAGCCCACCGGGCAGCTAGCCCGTCCTCACCGCCGATCTGAGCCTCGCGGGACCTGACACGTCCGGCGAGGCTCTTACGCGTCTCGCCCGACTCGCCGTGCGCTGCCGCGAGCAGCTGAACCCGCGCCGGCACCGCCCGCCGACGTCTCCGGAGCCTCAATCAGGTCGCCGGGCCGTCCCGCCACGACTTTCGTCACCTTGTGGGTCCGACTTTCGTCAAGACCCCGTGGCGGAGGAGGTGGGATTTGAACCCACGGTAGGTTGCCCTACACACGATTTCCAATCGTGCCGATTCGGCCGCTCTCGCACTCCTCCAGCGACTCGTCGGTGCGACGAGTACCGAGAAAGGCTAGCCGAGGTGCCTCGCGGCCCAAAACGGTAACCTGTTCGGGCCGGAGTCCAAAGCGGTGGCCGGGTCCCGTGCGACGGTCGTTCGTGAATCGAGTCAGGGGTGGAAGCCAGCAGCTCTCAGCGGATCAGACTGGGTGCCACGGTTCGCCTGGCCATCGCTTTGGACTCCGGCCTCGAACACGCCCCCATTAACATTCGGGCATGGCTGACCCGCAAACCCCCACTTCGCTCGATGGGGTTACCGCCCTCTACCGGCGGTTCCGGCCCGGTCGCTTCGCCGAGTTGCGCGGTCAGGACCACGTCGTGCGGGCGCTGCAGGGCGCGACACGAAATAACCGTGTCGTGCACGCATACCTCTTCTCCGGCCCCCGAGGCACGGGCAAGACCACGACCGCCCGCATCCTCGCCAAGGCCCTGAACTGCGAGCACCCCGTCGACGGCGACGCGTGCAACGTCTGTGCCAGTTGCGTGGCGATCACCAAGGGCTCGTCCCTCGACGTCGTCGAGCTCGACGCGGCGTCCAACAACGGCGTCGACGACGTGCGCGAGATCACCGCCGGCGCGTGGCACGGCACCCCGGGGCGCTGGAAGGTCTACATCGTCGACGAGGTCCACCAACTCTCCAAGTCCGCGTCGGCGGCGTTGCTCAAGACGCTCGAAGAGCCGCCGTCACACGTGATCTTCGTGCTGGCGACGACCGATCCGCACAAGGTATTGCCGACGATCCGGTCCCGTACCCAGCACCTCGAGTTCCGACTGATCGCCGGCGACACTCTGTCGACCCTGCTACACGACGTCCAGGGAGCGGCGGGCCTCGACGTCGACGACGGCACGATCGAGGCCGCCGTACGCCTCGGACGAGGGTCCGCCCGCGACGCCCTGAGCGCCCTCGACCAGTTGATCGCCACAGGTTCGCTCGTGGACGCCCAGCCGCGCTTCGATGAGCTCCTGGGCGCCCTCGAGCGCGGCGACACCGCGGCGGCCATCCGGTCGCTGGCCCTGCTGCTGCGCGAGGGGTGGGACCCGGAGCAGCTCGCCGAGAGCTTCGTGAGCGACGTCCGCCAGATCTTCCTGCTCCAGGTGGCCCCCGATGTCGCCGACGCCGTCGACGTCGATCGTCAACGGCTCGTCGAGTGGGGCACGCAGCTCGGACTGGCGCGGACGGTCCGGATCCTCGAGACCGTTGGGCGTGCGATGCGCGAGATGAAGAGTGCCCCCGACAAGGTCGTCGTGCTCGAGGTGGCCCTCGTGCGCCTCGCCCGGCCCGATCTCGACCACACCATCGAGGCCCTCGACGAGCGTCTGACCCGTCTCGAGCGCGGCGCCACCCGCGCGCCCGCGCCCGCGCCGGCACCGGCCGCGGCGCTGCCCCCGATTGGCGCGGTCGCGACGCCACCGAAGCGTGAGCCAGTGGCGGCGCCAGTTCCCGACACGCCGGCGGCGCCCGAGCCGACAGCGCCTGAGGACCGGGCGCCGGTTTCTGGGAGTGACGACGAGCTGCGCGATCGCTTCATCGCCAAGGTCGTCCCGCGCACTTCGCGCGCGGCGCAGCTCCTGCTGCGAAGCGCCCACGTGCGATCGTTCGATGGCTCGAGGCTCGTGCTCGTCGTGCCCACCGAGGAGTTGCGCGAGAACACCGAGCGGATCAAGCAGGGGCTGCGCGGTGCCCTCGAGCACGAGTTCCACGCCCCGGTCGACGTCGTCTGGGAGGTCGACCCCTCGCTGCCGGCAACGCCAGCGCCGCGGCCCACGCCCTCGCGCCCGCGCACGCCGGCACCGCCGGACGAGGACGTGGTGGTCAACGACGATGACCCGGTCGTCGTCGTCGACTCCGTCGCCGACCATCTCATCACCGAGATGTTCCCCGGGGCCGAGGAGATCTCGTGAACTACCCACCACCGCTGCAGGCCGTCGTCGACGAGCTGGGCCGATTCCCCGGCGTCGGACCGAAGTCGGCCCAGCGCATCGCCTTCTGGCTCATGCGCCAACCGGCCGAGGACGTACTGCGCCTCGCCCGGTCCCTCGACGACATGAAGTCCAAGCTCGCCTTCTGTGAGCGCTGCTGCAACATCGCCGAGGTCGGCGGGCTCTGCCCGATCTGCGCCGACGCACGACGCGACCAGACCATCGTGTGCGTCGTCGAAAGTCCGCCGGACGTCGTCGCGGTCGAGCGCTCGGGCGCCTTCCACGGGACCTACCACGTGCTGCACGGCGTGCTCAATCCCCTCGAGGGGGTGACGCCGGACCGGCTGCGGATCCAGGAGCTGGTCCAGCGCCTCAACGGTCCGGTGAAGGAAGTCATCCTGTGCTTCAACTCCAACGTCGAAGGTGACGCCACCGCGATGTACCTGAGCCGTCTGCTCAAGGTCCCCGGGCTCGTCGTCTCCCAGCCGGCGAGCGGCCTGCCGGTGGGCGGCGACCTCGAGTTCGCCGACGACCTCACGCTCGGGCGGGCCATCGACGGGCGCCACGTCCTGGGCGACTGAGCCGCAATCGCGCGGGCGCTGAACGCGCCAGACTGGTGCCATGCGCTACCTCACGGTCGTTCGTCACGCCAAGGCCGTTCCCTCAGTTCCCGGCGGTCGCGACATCGACCGTGTGCTCGCCGAGCGCGGCCGCGACCAGTGCGCGGTACTGCGGAACTGGGCGAGCGACCCGGCCGCCCTCGGGGCCTACGGACCGACCACCGCGCTCGTCAGCTCGGCCGCGCGGACCCGCGAGACCTTCGCGCTCGCCTTCGACGGGACGGACTTCGTCGCGCACCACGAGTTCAGCGACCTGATCTACAACGGCACGCGCGACGTCTCGGCCGAGGACGTCCTGATCGACCTCGCGGCGATCGACCCCGTCACCACGTCACTGCTCGTCGTCGCGCACAATCCGACGGTGCTCGAGCTGGTGCTCGGCCTGGCGCGCAGCGCCCCGAAGGGCCTGCGCGACGGCCACTACCCGCTGGCCGGCGCATTCGTGCTGGCGCTGCCCGACGACCGCCCCGTGGGACTGGCCCACTACGACGTCGTCGAGCGCTTCGTCCCCTGACCTAAAGGGTGCGCAGGATCGCGGCGTCGCCCTGTCCGCCACCGCCGCACAGGGCGACCGCGGCCGTCCCGCCACCGCGGCGGCGCAGCTCCATCAAGGCGGTCAGCGCGATGCGCGTGCCCGACATGCCGACCGGGTGACCCAGCGCGATCGCGCCACCGTTCACGTTGACCTTGGACTCGTCCAGGCCCAGGTCGTCCGAGGAGGCGAGGCCGACGGCGGCGAAGGCCTCGTTGATCTCGTAGAGGTCCATGGACCGGGGGTCGAGCCCAGCGCGGGCGGCCGCCTTGGTGATGGCGTTGGACGGCTGGGAGAGCAGGGACGGGTCCGGTCCGGCGACCTGGCCGTAGCTCACGAGCTCGCCGATCGGGGTGAGCCCGAGCTGGGCGGCGCGCTCGGCCGACATCACGAGCACCGCGGCCGCGCCGTCGGAGATCTGCGAGGCGTTGCCGGCGGTGATGGTGCCGTCCTTCTCGAAGGCGCCGCGCAGCTTGCCGAGCGACTCGACGGTCGTCTCAGCGCGCACGCCCTCGTCGGTGGTGACGAAGATCGGGTCGCCCTTGCGCTGGGGCACGGGCACGGGCACGATCTCCTCGGCGAAGCGCCCGGCCGCGATGGCGGCCGCGGCGAGCTGGTGGCTGCGCGCGGAGAACTCGTCCTGGCGGGCCCGCGAGATGCGCCCAGCGTTGTAGCGCTCGGTGGCGAGGCCCATCGCGCACTCGTCGAAGGCGCAGGTCAGTCCGTCGAACATCATCGAGTCGACGACGGCCTGGTCGCCGATGCGGTACCCGGCGCGAGCGCCCGGCAGGAGGTAGGGCGCGTTGGTCATGGACTCCATGCCGCCGGCGATGATGATGTCGGCCTCGCCGGCACGGATCATCAGGTCGGCCAGGTAGATGGTCTGTAGGCCCGACAGGCAGACCTTGTTGATCGTCGTGGCGTGCACGGTCATGGGCACGCCACCCTTGGTCGCCGCCTGGCGAGCGGTGATCTGGCCCTGGCCGGCCTGGATGACCTGGCCCATGAGCACGG
>JAJXTB010000136.1 GCA_021784205.1 Actinomycetes bacterium | reverse complement strand
CGCGTCCTCGGTCAGCGCGATGGCGATGACCGTGGTGCCCATGCCGAAGCGCTCGGGGTTGGCGACGGCGTCGGCGAGCACCGACTGGTTCGCCGCCTCGACCGCGGCGTAGAGGCCGTCCACCGTCTCATTCTCGTGGAACTCGCGGGTGATCACCTCGACGGCGAGTGACGACGCCACCTCCCCCGCGGCGTGGCCGCCCATGCCGTCGGCGACGATGGCCAGGGTGCGGTCGACCGACCAGGCGTCCTCATTCGCGTCGCGCACGAGACCGGTATCCGTCGCGGCCGCGAAGCGCCACCGCGTCAACGAACCACCTCCAAGAGGACGCCTCCGACCTGGATCACGTCGCCCCGCTTGAGCAGTACCCGCCCGCGAATGAGCTCTTGGTTCACGTAGGTCCCGTTCGTCGAGCCCAGGTCCTCGATCGACAGGTCACCCGCATCGTTCGCCACACGGGCGTGGCGCGTCGAGAGGAAGGTGTCCGACAGTGAGACGTCGCAGTCGGCGCCGCGACCGATCACGACCGCCAGGTCCACGTCGATCCGTCCGCCCGCCATGTCGTCGGGCTCAAGGAACTCCAACGCCAGCGGGACCGACCGCTTGCGCCGGGACCGGCCCGACTCCTGGTCGGCTGGCCGGGACTCGACCATCGCCACGCGCAGGACGCGCGCGAAGAAGAGCAGGGCCACGACCATGACCAGGACTTGCAGCGGCCGGATCACCGCGGCGTAGTTCGACGACGCGGCGAGAAGACTCAAGCCAACTCAATCCGTAGGTGCAGCGCCCCGACGGTCACGTCGTCACGGGGCGAGAGCGAGACCGCGGTGACACGATGTCCGTTCACGTAGGTCCCGTTCGTTGACTGCAAATCCCTGATGGCGACCCCTTCAGCCGTTCGCCAGACCTCCGCGTGGCGACGCGAGACGTTCGAGTCATTGATGACGACGTCCACGTCGGGGCTACGCCCAATCACGACTGGTCGGTCGCCGATCGTGAAGGTGCGTCCGTCGTCAGCGATGAGCCGCGGGTGCGCATCGCCGCTGAGGAAATCGGTCTTGACCGCGAGGTCGCCGGTTCGAAGATCGTCGTCGACGAATATCTCGACCGCGACCGGTCCGACGAAGTTGTACCCCTCGTTGATCGCGTGCTGGCGGACCGTCTCCTCGAGCTCACTGATCAACGCCTTTTGGAAACCGTCGAACCGATTCGCGTCGGCGGGGCTCAACCAGACGTGGATCTCGTTCGGCGAGATCGGTCCCTGGTTCGTCAGTTGGCGCGTCAGGTCCACCTCGCGGATGATCCGCGCACCGATCTCGATCGGCTGCAGCCCACTCTTGAACGGACGCGCGAAAGTCCGCTCGAAGAGCCGCTCCAGACGGTTTTCCACAGACTTGAGCACCATAACCACCTAATGGTACTGGCCAGCGCCCCAAAACCGACGTCGTAGACGCCGGGGTAGCCAACTTGGACTAATGTAACCAAGTCCCAGGGCGAGTGGCGAAATAGGCAGACGCGCAGGCTTCAGGTGCCTGTATTCGAAAGGATGTGGGGGTTCAAGTCCCCCCTCGCCCACCACCGACCGGACTTTCGTCCGGTTCCGCAACGAAGTTCCATGCCCTCGCGACCCCGGCCATCGCGACGCTGGGCGCAGGGGAGTACCAGGGAACTGGTCGCGCCGATCAAACTCGGACTCGAACGCGGCCGGCGCGACAGCAGGTGAGGGTCGATCGGTCTCTACGCCATCGAGCAGTTCGTGGCGATCGCGCTTCGTCGAGCCGCGCGACTCTCGAGTCTTCGCGTGCCCGCCCGTCAGTTGGGACGAGGGCCATACGCACGAGCTGCGCCGGTGCACAGTCGAATCAGCCCGAAGACCACTCCGCGGCCGCCCGGCGCCACTGAATGCCGCTCGCAATCAAATCGAATTTCTACGTCTGCTTAGTCAAACGAGGAGACGGGGTCCGGAGGGGGTGGTGGAACGAAACCCGCGATTGACATTCCGGGGTGCGACGTTAGGATCGGTGCACCACAGGGCAATTGCGGCTCATCGCAATGGAGGTTGCTTCGTATGTCGAGCGACGACGAACGTTCTAGACGGGCCTCCCTCCCTTATGAGTTGCCCGCCTCCGATGAGTTGCTTCGAGTAACGACCGAGATGAGCGGTGTGGCCGTTTGGGAGTACAACGTCCGCGAAAACCTGATGCAGCGATCCGCGAATCACGACGCGCTCTACGGACTGGACTGGCAGAACCCTTGGCACGCTGAGACATTCCTAGACGCAACCATTGACGAGGACCGCCCTCTCGCCAACCGGGTCATTGATGAGTCACTCGCGCCCGGGGGGCCTGACTCATACGAGTTCGACTTCCGTGTTCTCTGGCCGGACCAGAGCATTCACTGGCTCTGCGTTCGCGGTCGCGTCGTAGCCCGCGACGAGACGGGCTCTGGCCTCACGATTCGGGGCGTCATCTTCGATGTCGGCGATCGCAAGGCGATCGAGGTGTCCAACGAGGAGCTCGTCAAGCTGTACAAGACGCTCAGCGCTTGCAATCACGCGACGGTGAACAGTCACGACGAATCGGAGCTCTTCCACCGCGTGTGCCAGGCGATGGTGGACTCCGGTCACGCCGACGCCGCATGGATTGGCCAGTTCGACAACGAACGCGAACTCGTACCCGTGGCCTGGGCCGGGGTGGGGGTCGAGGAGTTCCTCGCCGCGCGCCAGGGAATCCTCGAGCGGAACCCAGCGGCCTCCTACGACTTGGCGTTGATCTCGTTGAACGAGGGCCGCATTGTGTGGCGCCGCGCGTCCACGACACTGGCGGACGATGCCATCGGCCAGCTGGTGATCAAGCACCACTGGGCGTCCAGCGAATCGCTTCCCCTCAAACGCGACGGATCGACCGTGGCCGTCCTGACCGCGTACTCGCGCAGCGAGTTGCATTTCAGCGAGGAGATCGACCGACTGCTCAGCGAGGTCTCGTCGGACATCTCCTACGCGCTCGAGAACTTCTCCTCGCGCCAACAGGAGTTGCGCTCGCGGGAGGTCGCCACCCGGTTCGAACGAAACCTCAATCAAGCCCTGGATCAGCTCCACCTCGGCATCTACGTGATCCAGGACAGCCGGTTCAGCTTCTTGAATGACCGCTCGGCCAAACTGCTGGGCTTCCCCTCGGCGAAGGCCTTGATCGGCCGCGAGTCGCGGCTCAGTGTGCCCACAGAGTTCCGCGATCGCCTCGACGCACTGATCGAGAAGACTCGGACCAACGACGAGGCGAACATCGACTTCACCTTCGAGACGCTGGACGACACGGGGCGACGGATCGTCGTGCGCGCGAGGTCGATCGTCACGGAGTTTGACGGGCGGCCCGCGCGCATTGGCGTGCTCACCGAATCCGCATCGACAGCGCCCGAGGACTAGGTTCGCCCTAGCGGAACGTCGACACGGGAGCTGGGCGGGACCACCAGTAGCCCTGTCCCCACAGGATCGCCTCGGGCCATTCCCGGGCGAGGTCGCTCAGTGTCTCGAACTCCTCGGCCCGCTCGACGCCCTCAAAGACCAGGATCGTCCCGGTCAGGGATCCGAAGTGGACCAGGGACGCGACGAGCGCCTGTTTGTCGGGCCGCGCGTCGATGTTGCTGATGAGTGAGATGTCGATCTTGACGATGTCGGGATTGAGCTCCATCACGTGGCGCAGACTCGAATGCCCGGCGCCGGCATCGTCGACCGCCAGTCTCGCGTTGGGCAGCGTGGCGATGGCGTCGAGCAATTGGGAGTAGTCGTCGACGGCGGCGTATTCGGTGACCTCGACGATGACCGGACGAGCAGACTCGTTGATGAGGTGCCGCGTTGCCGCCTCGCTGAGCACACTCGGAAGGAAGTTGAGTGTCACGAACGCATCGGCCGGCAGGAGCGTCGCCTGGTCGAGTGCGGACTGGGCGCACGCGCGCTCGAGTTCGCCGCGATAGCCCAACCGGCCGGACTCGTCGAAGACCTGATCCGGCGTCCGACCGTCTTGGAACCTGGTCAGTGCCTCGAATCCCAGCGTCGTGCCGGAGCGAAAGTCCACGATCGGCTGGAACCGCGTGTCGAAGGACTTGTCCGCGATGAGCTCGGCCATCTGTTGGCGGCCGGCGTAGGTGTCCGCGTAGCGCAAAGCGAGCTCGGCGAGCGACTGCGTCGCGATCAGGCCGATCTCGCGGAACATGATGTCGTCCATTTGGACCAGATCGGCGTCATTGCTGACGCCCATCACGACGAGCGCACTGGGAGCGGCGCCCCACGAGAGCGCTACGAGCGCGGCGCGCTTGTAGGTCTCCTCCCCGAGTGCCGTCAGCAGCGAGGGGGCCAGCACCCGCTCGCCAATGTGCTCCGCAGTCGCCGATACCAGCAGCAGCGGTCCCGACTCCAATCGTGCGACCAAGTCTGGTTCGAGTTCGATGGGCTCGCCACCGAGGTGCAGCACCCCGTGGAAGTCGACCACCTCGGGAAGCAGCGAATGGCTCGTTCCCAATACCGCGATACGCGCCGACTTGACCGCCGGCAGCGAGAGCAAGCGCACGCAGAAGTCCCTCGCCGCCTCCGCGAACTCCGTGGCCGCCAGCGGCTCGGAGAACGCGAGGGCCAGCGCCTGGCGCTCGTTGACGACGTCACCCAAGCGCTCCTCGAGGGCAAACAGTCCGGTCATGTCCTTGCGCACGCCGACGTAGCCGACGATGCGATCCCCTTCGACGAGTGGCGAGATAGTGGTCTGCTCGAAGATCAGCCGTCCGTCCTTGCGGCGATTGACGACCTGGCCGCGCCACGTCTCGCGGCGCAGCAGTCGATCCCACATCTGCGTGTACACGTCGGGCGGTGTCAAACCGCTCTGGAAGATGCGAGGGTTGTGTCCGATCACCTCATCGCGCTCGAACCCCGAGTTCTCCAGCAGCGCGTCGTTGACGAAGATGATCTGACCATGGACATCGGTGATGAGCACCGAGTCGCTGGTCTGTTCGATGGCGCGCGAGAGAATGGCCTCTTGGGACGAGCTCTCGGCCATGCGCTGCCTCGTGCGGATGCGCTCCAGACTCGAACCGACCAGGATCGCGATCTGCGTCAGCGTCTCTTGAGCGACCCGAGGGAACGCTTCGCTCTCACCGGCGTAGATGGTGATGA
>JAJXTB010000032.1 GCA_021784205.1 Actinomycetes bacterium | reverse complement strand
ACGGGAGCGGGACTTCCGCGTGGACCTCCGCCGATGGTTCCGCGCCTCAATCGCCCTCTAGCCTACGCCTGCGCGTTCGACATCACCTCAGGCCGTGACGACGACCTGCGCAAGGTGACGGCCACTCTCGACTATCTGGTAATGGCCGGTCAAGTGGTACGACTGGAGTGAGGACGTAAACCATCGTCGCGTACCAACTTTCCCTCGCTGCGGTGACGCAATACTTCCAGGGTCGCTCTGTTACCTTGCTTACGTGAGCCGAGACTGGTCACAGCGATCGTTGACGACGGGGACCGACCATGAGTTTCAATGACTTTGACGCCATCAGTTTTGATTGCTACGGCACCCTGATCGACTGGGAGACGGGCCTCACCGCGGTGCTGCGCCCCTGGGCTGACGACCACGGACTCGATATGACCAACGAGGCGTTACTCAGCGCATACGCCAGCCACGAAGCGACTGCCGAGGTGGACTTCCCCGGCGACCTCTACCCCGCCATCCTCGCCCGCGCAATGCGAAGCCTGGGCGAACAGCTCGGCGTCCCCGTGAGCGACGACGAGGCTGAGTCACTGGCGAACTCGATACCAGACTGGCCCGCCTTCAGTGACTCTGCCGAGGCGCTCGCCCGGCTCGCGACGCGCTATAAACTCCTCATCCTCTCGAACATCGATCACCAGTCGTTCGCGAAGTCCAACGAGCGACTGGGCGTGACCTTCACGAGCGTCATCACGGCCGAGGACGTCGGCGCCTACAAGCCATCGCCGCGCAATTTCGAGGCACTCGAGAACGAGCGCCAGCGGCTCGGCATCGGTACGGGAAAGTTGCTCCACGTGGCACAGAGCCTCTTTCACGATCACGTGCCCGCCCAGGCAATGGGGCTGCAAACGGTGTGGATCAACCGGCGACACGACACACCCGGCTGGGGCGCGACACCCGCCCCGCCGGCGCCCGTTACGCCTACTTGGACGTTCACGTCGATGGCCGCCTTTGCCGACGCCGCCGACGCCGCATGGTGACGACACGACCACCTCGTAATAGCAACCTTCGGAAGTCACGACACGCCGGTCAGCCCTTTGGCCCGTGGACCGCTGCCCGTTCCGCGAGCGGACTGCGTGTGATCACGCCGTAGGGGCCCTTCAACGCACCGAGACACGTGCGATTGCCCTCCCCATGCAGAGGGCATCGGTACGAACGTTGGCGACCGCCGACTCCCAGTTCTCCCTAGGATTCGCCTATGAGGGCCGATCGGCTTGTCCCTATGGTCGTGATCGGCGTCGCGGCAGTGACCCTGAGCTCGTGCGGCGCCGCTTCGTCGGGCGGCGTGGTTCCGTGGGCTGCGCTCCCCGCCTCGCCGACGACCACGACGGTCCCGAGCACGACGACGTTGCCCGCTGCCCCGGCGTGTCGCGCGAGCCAGTTCCGCGCTCGGATTGGCCGCGGTGGTGTGGGCCTCGGCAACGACCTGACGACCATCGTCCTCACCAACACGGGCCCCCGCTGTCGACTGAGCGGCTACCCCGACCTCGAGAGACCGTCGGCGACGCAGGGCTGGCGACCCCTGCAGGTTCGAAAGACCGGCACGTACTTCGGTGACCTGAATGCCGCCAACGTCGCGACGGGTCGCAACGGACTCCTGCTGCTGGGTACGTCGGTGGGCTGTAACGCGTTGAACTCACCCTCCGAGGCGCAGATTCTCGCCAACGAACGCGCCTTCACCTACCACGCCCTACGCGTCGTCTTCGCCAATCGCCGCGGTGTCGTTGGCGTCAACCGCCTCAACCTGGATGTCGCCTGCGGCCTCGAGGAGAGTCACCTCGGCGTCCGGCCGCCAACGAGTGATGTCAGCGTGGCGCCCCCGGGCAGCGTTGGATCGCTCCTCGCCACCGTCACCCTGCCTCGCTCCCTGCGCGCGGGAACGACCATTCGCTACGTGGTCTCGCTGCGCAATCCGACGGGCACGACGGTTCGATTCACGCCGTGTCCCAATTTCACCGAGTCCATCTTCCTCGCGCCCGGTGTCAAAGGGACCCGACCCGAGGCGCACACGTACGCACTGAACTGCGCCCAGGCAACGCCCGTTCCACCCCACGGTACGGAGCGTTTCGCGATGGCATTGACGATTCCGTACTCGGCTAGGTCCTCACTCGCGAAGTTCGGCTGGTCACTGGATACCGACGTCGGACCCTTCGCTGGTCGGGCGATCACCGTGCTACCGGCGCGCGACTAACCCGTGAGCAGCGCTGACAGCCCGCTTCGGGGCCAACACCGCCCCGTGGCCGCACGGGACCGCGCGGCGCAACCTACTGTCGAGGGGTGACTCCGGAACTCGACGATGAAAGGACCATCGTGACGCCAGCCCCACTAGGACAACGGCCAGCCTGGCGAGCGCTCGAGTCCCACGTCGGCGCCATCGGTCGGCTCCACCTGCGCGAGCTCTTCGATCGCGACCCTGATCGCGGCCGACGCCTTCGCGCACAGGCGGCGGGGATCTACCTCGACTACTCCAAGAATCGGGTCACCGACGAGACGATGGAGTTGCTGCTCGCGCTCGCGGAGCAGTCCGACCTCGCCGGGCGGCGCGACGCGATGTTCCGGGGCGAGCGCGTCAACGTCTCGGAGAATCGCGCCGCCTTGCACGTCGCGCTGCGACTGCCGCGCGACGCGACGCTCGTCGTCGACGGCGTGGACGTGGTCGGCGAGGTCCACGGGGTGCTCGATCGCATGGCCGACTTCGCGGCACGCGTTCGATCGGGCGAATGGCGGGGCGTGACCGGCAAGCCAATCAGAAACGTCGTCAACATCGGCATCGGCGGTTCGGACCTCGGCCCGGTGCTCGCCTACGAGGCGCTTCGCTTCTACAGCGACCGCGACATGACGTTCCACTTCGTCTCGAACGTCGACAGCGACGATCTCGTCGAAGCGATTCGCGACCTCGACGCCGCCGAGACGCTCTTCATCGTCTCCTCCAAGACCTTTTCGACGGTCGAGACCCTCACCAACGCCCACTCCGCCCGGGCCTGGCTCGTGGCGCAGCTTGGCGACGACACGGCCGTCGCCAAGCACTTCGTCGCCGTGTCGACCAACGCCGAGCGGGTCGCGGCCTTCGGCATCGACACGGCGAACATGTTCGAGTTCTGGGACTGGGTCGGCGGGCGCTACTCGATGACCTCGGCCATCGGGCTCTCGACGATGCTCGCGATCGGCCCCGACGCCTACGCCGAGCTCCTCGCGGGCTTTCACGCGATGGACGAGCACTTTCGCCTCGCGCCCTTCGGCGAGAACCTCCCCGTCCTGATGGGTCTGCTCGGCGTGTGGAACCGCAACTTCCTCGGGTGCGCCACCGTTGCCGTCTTGCCCTACGAGCAGTACCTGAAGCGACTGCCGGCCTACCTCCAGCAGCTCACTATGGAGTCCAACGGCAAGCACGTGACCCTCGACGGATCCGAGGTCGACTACGAGACCGGACCGGTGTACTGGGGCGAGCCGGGCACCAATGGCCAGCACAGCTTCTACCAGCTGATCCATCAGGGCACGTCAATCGTCCCCGTCGACATCATCGGCTTCGCGCGAAGCCTGAACCCGCTCGCCGACCACCACGACGTGCTGAGCGCGAACGTCTTCGCCCAGGCCGAGGCGCTCGCCTTCGGCCGGTCCGAGGCCGAGGTCCGTCGTGACGGCGGCCCGGAAATCGCAATTGCGCACCGCGTCATGGCGGGGAACCGGCCGAGCAACGTCCTGCTCGCCGACGTGCTCACGCCGCGACTGCTTGGTTCACTCGTCGCACTCTACGAGCACGCCGTCTTCACCCAGGGCGTGATCTGGGGCATCGACTCCTTCGACCAGTGGGGCGTCGAGCTCGGCAAGTCCCTCGCCAGCGCGATCGTTCCCGAGCTGGGCGCCGACGCGCCAACACTTGGTCACGACTCGTCGACCAACGCCCTGATCGAGCACTACCGAACGCTCAACGGAAGGGGTTCAACATGACCACGCACGCGCCCATGCAACTGGGCATGGTCGGGCTCGGCCGGATGGGTGCGAACATCGTCCGACGCCTGACCCGAGATGGCCACGGCTGTGTGGTCTATGACGTGAGCCCCGACGCCGTCGCGGCACTCGAGGGCGAGTCCGTCACGGGCGCCGCGTCACTCGCTGACCTCGCCGCCAAGCTCGAAGCACCGCGAGCGATCTGGCTGATGCTGCCCGCCGCGATCACCGCGGCGACGCTGGACCAGCTGCTCGAGCACCTCGAGCCGGGCGACGTCGTGATCGACGGCGGCAACTCCTTCTACCAGGACGACATCGCTCGCGCCAAGGAGCTCGCCACCCACGGCATCCACTACGTCGACTGTGGCACGAGCGGCGGGGTCTGGGGCCTCGAGCGGGGCTACAGCCTGATGATCGGGGGCGAAGCGGCAACCGTCGCCAGGCTCAACCCGATTTTTCGCTCGATCAGTCCCGGCGAGGACGGTGTGGCGCCCACCGCGTCGCGCGCGAGAAGCGAGAGTACCGCGGCCAGCGGCTACCTACACTGCGGACCGAACGGCGCCGGCCACTTCGTCAAGATGGTCCACAACGGCATCGAGTACGGCATGATGGCTGCGATCGCCGAGGGGCTGAGCATCCTCAAGCACGCCAACGCCGGCACCGTCGCGGTCGAGGCCGACGCGGAGACCACACCCATGCGCCATCCCGACTTTTACACCTACGATTTCGACGTCGCCCAGGTCGCCGAGCTCTGGCGACACGGGTCGGTCATCAGCTCCTGGCTGATGGACCTCACCGCCAGCGCCCTCGCCGGCTCGCCGAACCTGGATGAGTTCAGCGGCCGGGTCTCGGATTCGGGCGAGGGTCGCTGGACGGTGCAGGCGGCGATCGACGAATCGGTGCCCGCGCCGGTCATCAGCGCCGCCCTGTGGCAGCGTTACGAGTCACGCGAGCGCGGACGCTTCGCCGCCCGGGTGCTCTCGGCCATGCGCTCGGAGTTCGGCGGGCACGCCGAGAAGCACGGGTGACGATGAACCCGGCACCGCTGACACAATCGCCGCGCGCCGATTGGCGAGTCCGATGACCACCCACCCCGTCGAGACGGACGTCGAAATTCCCGGGAGCCACGTCATCGTGCTCTTTGGCGCGAGCGGTGACCTCGCCCGGCGGAAGGTCATCCCGGGGCTGTTCCACCTCGCACTGGCGGGACTCCTGCCCAAGGACTACCGGATCATTGGCACGGCCCCGGCGGCCTTCGCGCTCTCGAACGACGACTTCCGAACGCTGGCGCGCGAATCGGTCGAGCAGTTCGGCGAGCTCGCACCCGACGGCGACGTGTGGGACGCCTTCGTCGCCTCGCTCACCTTCGTCGAGTCCTCCGCCGAGGACGGCGCGGCGCTTCTCGGCGCGATCGAGCGCGCCGAGGCGGGCATCGGAGGCGAGGTGAGTCGGCTCTATCACCTGGCGGTCCCGCCCGACGCGGTGCTCGGTCTGGTCACCATGCTCGGCGGATCGGACCTACGCGATAACGCGCGGGTGATTCTCGAGAAGCCCTTCGGCGTCGACCTGGCGTCGGCGCGCGAGCTCAACGCCGTCATCAAGGCGAACTTCGACGAGACCCAGGTCTTTCGTATCGATCACTTCCTCGGCAAGGAGTCCATCGACAACATCCTCGCCCTGCGCTTCGCCAACCGCTTCTTCGAGCCGCTGTGGAACCGCGACCACGTCCGCTACGTCCAGATCGACGTGCCCGAGACCCTCACCATCGAGGGGCGCGGCGCCTTCTACGAGGCCACGGGCGCCTTTCGCGACATGGTGGTGAGCCACCTGTTCCAGGTGATGGGATTTATCGCCATGGAACAGCCGACCTCACTCGAGGCACGCCCGCTGCGCGACGAGGTTCACAAGGTGTTCGAGACGCTGCGACCCATCGAACCCGCGCACACCGTGCGCGGGCAGTACGACGGCTACCGCGACGAGGACGGGGTGGCCGCTGACTCCACCACCGAGACCTTCGTCGCGATCCGCGCCGAGATCGAGAACACGCGCTGGAAGGGCGTGCCGTTCTACCTGCGCACGGGCAAGGCACTCGCCCAGAGCCGCCAGGTCATCACCATCGGCTTCGAAGAGCCAGTGATGCGACTCTTCCCCTTCGCCGAGGGCGCCCCGGCCAATCGCGGTAACCGACTGGTCGTCGACTTCGCCGACCCGGGCTCGATCGACGCACACTTCTTCGCCAAGCGGCCCGGACCAGCGATGCGCCTCGACGCCGCGCGCATGACCTTCCACTACGCGGGCTCGTTCCAGAAGGCGCACCACCTCGAGGCCTACGAGTACCTGATCCTCGAGGCCATGCTCGGCAAGCGAACGCTCTTCACCCGCTCCGACGGCATCGAGCGGCTCTGGGAGGCGAGCGCGAACCTGCTCGCCGCTCCCCCCGCGATCGAGCCGTACGCCCCCGGATCGTGGGGACCGCGCTCGGCAATGGATCTCATCGCGCCCAACACGTGGTGTTTGCCCGAATGAGCGGGCCCATCCGACTCCTGCTGTCTGACGTCGACGGCACGCTCGTGCCACCCGACAAGCAGCTGACGCCTCGAACGATCGACGCGGTCGCCGAGCTTGGCCGTGCCGGGATCGCCTTCGCCATCACGAGCGCGCGCCCACCGAGGGGCCTCATCCGCTTCGTCGATCCCCTGGGGCTGCAAACGCCGCTCAGTGCCTTCAACGGCGGTGCGATCGTCGACGGCGAACTCAACGTCTTCGAGGAGCGCCCGCTTCACGACGACGACGTCGCCAGGGTCATCGAGGTCTTGGCGTCGCACGCGATGTCGATCTGGGTCTTTCGAACCGACGAATGGTACGTGCTCGACCCGCTCGGCCCCCACGTCGACCAAGAGGCCCAGATCCTCCAGCGCGGCCCGACCGAGGTCGCGAGCTTCGAGAGCATCGTCGGCGGGGTGATCAAGATCGTCGGGGTCAGTGACGACGTCGACGCGAGCGTGGCCGCCTGGTCGGCCACGAACGACCGCTTCGCCGGCCACGTCTCGGCGACGCGGTCCCAGTCCTACTACCTCGACGTCACCGACCCGGCGGCGACCAAGGGCGGCGTCGTTCAGTACCTGGCCGAGCGCTACCGCATCGACCCGAGTGCGATCGCGACGATTGGCGACATGCACAACGACGTGTCCATGTTCGCCGCTTCCGGGTTCAGCGTCGCGATGGGCAACGCCGACCCGGCCGTGCAGCGTGCCGCCACGGTCGTCACCAGCTCCAACGCTGAGGAGGGGTTCGCACGAGCCGTCGCCGACTTCATCCTGCCCTGAGTGAGCGAGTGGGAGCTCGACGATGGTGAGTCTCGTCGCATTAGTCGTCGCGATCGGCGTCGTCGCCTTCGTCTTCTACTGGTCGGGCCGCTACGGCGGCCGCGCCAAGCCCGGCACGTCACTTCGCCGTGGCCCGCGCTCGCACACCACCGCACGGGGTCGGCCGAAGGTCGGCTACGACCGGCGCGAGGACGCCGAGGCCCAGGCCCGCGTCCTCGCCAAGCGCGACGGCGCGCCCATGAACGTCTACCAGTGCAACGTCTGTGGCAGGTGGCACGTCGGCCACGGCCGGTAGCCGGGCAGCTCGACGAGCCAGCGATCACCGGCGAGTCCTTCGCCGGGCTGCGTGCGTCGGGTCAGGCGATGTTGGCCCGCAGCCCCCGCACCACGGGACGGCCCGCGCTAATCCAGCTGCTCGTGCCACCGATGACCGATCGCACGTCGTGGCCGATCCGAGCGAGGTGCTGGGCGGCGACCCGGCTGCGACTGCCGCTCTGGCAGATCACGTAGATGGGCGGTCCGACCGGCAGCTCGTGGGCCGCGTCGGCCACGGTGCTGAGCGGGACGAGCCGGGCGCCGGGCACGTGACCCGACGCGTATTCGTGGGGCTCGCGCACGTCAAGGACGTGGGCGCCGTCCGCGTGGGCGGCGATGAACGTTCGGACGTCGACTTCAGAAATCACTGATTACCTCCTGTGGCACGCCCGACGAGTATACCCCGTGGGGTATCCGATGCAACCGCCCCGGCGTCGGTTCGCGCGTCGAGCGCAGGCACCGGATTCGTCGCTGGCTGCTCGTCGCGGTCACGGTGGTACGCTGAGCCCGTTGTGCAACGGGAGCTCGGACGTACCGGGCTGAGAGGGTGGTTGGCCTGCGGGCCGCAGTACCACCGACCGTCGAACTTGTCCGGGTAATGCCGGCGTAAGGAGATCATCGTGGCCATCCAGCCAGATTCGTCGTTCACATTGGTTTCGGGGAACCGTCACGCCGAAGTGCCCCACACCCTGGTCGAGCCCGTCCCCCAGCCGCTCGGGGTCATCGACCAGTTCGGCCTCTGGGGCAACCTCGGCGTGAGCCTCCTCGGCTTCACGGGCGCGATCTTCGTCCTGCAGCCCAACGGCGGCGGCACCCCCGAGCTCTCGCTCATCGCCGCCCTGACCGCGATCGTGCTCGGCACCGTGCTCGGCACCCTCGCCATCGCGTTCTCGGGCGTCGCCGGGGCGCGCACCGGCGCGCCGGCGATGGTGCTCTTGCGCGGCGTCTTCGGCAGTCGGCTCTCCTACGTGCCAACGCTCATCAACATCGTTCAGCTGCTCGGCTGGGGCATCTTCGAGCTGGTCACGATCGCCACGGCCGCGCGCACCGTCGAACCCGGGCTCGCCCAATGGGTCTACGTGCTCCTCGCGGGTGCGATCACCGGCCTCTTGACGCTCTACCCCCTCGGGGCGATCCGCGTCCTGCGCCGATTTGCCACGCCGGCCGTGCTGGTAGTGCTCGTGTATCTCTTCGTGGAGCTGCTGCGCCACCCACTGCCCGCACTCGCCCATGGGACCTGGACTGGCTTTTGGGCGGCGACTGACACCGTGATCGCCGTGGCGATCTCCTTCGCACCGCTCGCCGCTGACTACACGCGCCACTCGCGCTCGCCCCGCACGGCCTTTTGGGGCGCCTTCGTGGGCTACGGCGTCACCCAGGTGCTCTGCTACGTGATCGGCCTCGTGGCCCTGGTGACCGTGGCCCGATCGCCGTCGGACATCTACGGTGCCTTCATCGCGGTGCCCCTCGGCACGCTCGCCTTCGCCCTGCTCGCCGCGCGTGAGCTCGACCAGTCCTTCGCCGACGTCTACTCCACCGTCGTCTCGATCCAGAACCTCCGGCCCCTCTGGGACCGCCGCGTCCTCGCCCTGGTTGTGGCCACGCTCACCACGGCCCTGGCGCTCGGGATCAACATCGCCGACTACGAGAACTTCCTCGTCCTGCTCGGCTCGGTGTTCGTCCCGCTGACCGCGGTCTTCATCGTTGACTTCTTCGTGCTCGCCAAGGGTCACCTCAACCTCTCCGCGCGGTCCCAGAGCCGCTCGACGATGCTCGTGCCCTGGGGCATCGGTTTTGTCGTCTACCAGCTGATCAATCCCGGCTACATCGGCTGGTGGGTCACGATGTGGGCCCACATCGGCTCAGCACTGCACTTTCACGCCCCGAGCTGGATGTCCGCCTCGCTCACCTCGTTCGTGGCGTCGCTGCTCGCGACGTTCGTCACGGGCGCGGTCGTGAAGTGGCGATCGGCGCGGCGTGTCGCACCGGCGCTCGTCGAAGTCACCGACGTCGAGGCCTGATCACGACGATCGATGGCCCCACCCAGCCCGCGGGACTCGTCCACGGCATGGCGAACGACCTCGTCACGCCCGACTGGCCGGCGATCACCGAGTCCGAGGCCGTCGAGGTCCTCGCGCACTTCACCGACGACCGCGCGAAGGCATCGGCCGCAGCGGTGACCTGGCGAAGCCCGCGCCCGATGTCGGCCGCGGCACTCGTCACCCTGGGCGACGCCACGTACTTCGTGAAGCGCCACGACGCTCGCGTGCGCTCGTCCGAACGCCTGGCGCTCGAGCACGCCTTCGCACGCCACCTCCGAGCACGCGGGCTCAGCACGCCGGCGATCCTCGCGACGCGCGACGGCTCGAGCGTCTACGAGCACGACCCCTTCGTCTACGAGGTGCACGAGTGCGCACCGGGTGAGGACCGGTACCGCGACGTGCCCTCGTGGTATCCCTTCACGAGTCACCCTGACGCCCACGCCGCGGGCGTCGCCCTCGCGCACTTCCACCGAGCGGCCGCGGACTTTCCCGCCGCGGCCTGGGACTTCGGACCCCTCATCGACGCCGACCTCGTGCTCGCGGCCGAGCCCGACGACGCCTACCGACGCCTCGTCACCACCCGACCCGGCCTGGTCCGCGCGACGGCCGACTACGACGTGCTGGGCGACTTCGCGTCGTTCCTGCGCGAGCCGATCCGTGTCGCGAAGGCTCGGCTCGAGCACGTGACCACTCAGTGGACTCACGGCGACTGGCACGGCTCGAACCTGACGTGGTCTGGTCCGGCCGATGCGGCGCGTGTCGCGAGCGTGCTCGACCTCGGCCTGTCCAACCGCACGTTCGCGCTGCACGACCTCGCCATCGCGATCGAGCGAAGTGTCGTCGACTGGTTGGACACCGCGGGCCTCGGCGTCCCCTCGATCGACTACGGGTCCCTCGACGCGCTGCTCGCCGGCTACGTCAGCGTCGCGCCGCTCACCGAGGACGACCTCGCAACGCTGGCGGCGGTCCTGCCCGTCGCCCACGTGGCCTTCGCACTCTCTGAGGTCGAGTACTTCGGCTCGATCGTCGACTCACCGGCCAACGTCGAGCTCGCCTACCAGTCCTACCTCCTCGGCCACGCCCGATGGTTCGACTCGCCCACGGGAAGGTCGCTGCTCGCACACGTGCGAGCCGCCACCCCGTCCAATCGATAGTGCGACCCGATCGCTCGTCGATGGCGACGGAAGGCTCGAGTGGCCTCGCCGGTAGGGTGGGCTCGTGAGTCTTTCCTGCGTGAGCGGTCGAGTGGTCGCGGCGGCCGTGGTGGCCTATATCGGTGCCACCCCGATCCCCGAGATCGCGTTGCGCGACGCCATCGTGGTCGTCGCCGTGGTTGGCGCCCTCGTGTGGCCCCGCTTCGTTGGTCGTCCGATGACCTCGTGCCCGGTCGCAACACCGGAATCGTCGACGTCGCCGAAGTCCCAAGCAGCACGGCCGTCTGACCTGACGGCTCTCGATCGAGAAAAGGAGCATCATGTCCACTGAGCAGACCCCCGCCAAGGTTGCCTTCATGATCATCAGTGACGACCCCGCACGCGCGGTGCCCGGCATGGTCATGGCAACGCGCATGAAAGCCAACCGAGGCGCGGACGTGCGCGTCCTGTTCTTCGGGCCTGGCGTACGGCTCGCCGCCAGCGGGCTCATTGACCTCCAGCTCGCCGAGATGCGCGACGCCGGCATCGGTGCCACTGCCTGTCGAGCCAACGTGGAGGCCTACGACATCGTCGAGGAGATCAGCGTGCGTCCGCTCGAGCTGCTCGCCGCCGGTGCCGAGGTTGAGCAGTTCGCCCTCCAGGGCTATACGGTAGTCAGCTTCTAACCCGTCACGGCGCGCCGACCGCGCCGGTCGCCCTTGGGTTCAATGATGCACTCATTGCACGACGTGCAATGAGTCGGGCATACTGGATCCGTGGTTGAACCGATCGGGAGGCGCGAGCGCAAACGACTCGCGACCCATCACGCGCTGCGCGCCGCCGCGCTGCGCCTCGGGGCCGAGCGCGGAATCCGCGACGTCACCGTCGAAGAGATCGCGACGGCCGCTGACGTGTCCGTGCGGACCTTCTATGACCACTTCCCCTCCAAGGAGGACGCCATCATCGGCTTTGACGCGTGGCGCGTGGATCAGCTGCGCGACGCGCTCGCCGACCGGCCCGCCGACGAGGCACCCCTCGAGGCGCTGCGGGTGGTCATGGGCCAGCTCTTCCACGAGTCCAGTGGCGAATGGCCGCTGCGCATGCGCGCGATCAACGCCGACCCCGCCCTGCTCGGACGCATGTTCGTCTCCTTCATTGCCTACGAGCGCGCCCTCGTCGAGGTGATCGCCCAGCGCACCGGCCTGGATAGCGAACGCGACCCCTACCCGGCATTGGTGACGGCCGTCGCGACCGCCGCCTTTCGCGCCTCGATGACTACCGCGCGCGCGAGCGGCGGCGTGCTCGACCCAGCGGCGACCTTCGACGCCGCCATCACCCGGCTCGGCGCCGCCCTGAGTCCGCCGCAGCGCGAGGACGGACCCACCACGTGCTGATCAAGCTCCTGCGCACCCACCTTCGCCCCTATCGCGTCCAGGTGCTGCTGCTCAGCGCGCTGCTCGTGCTCCAGACGGTCGGCAACCTCTACCTGCCGAACCTCAACGCCGACATCATCAACGGCGGGGTCGTCGCCGGCAACCTCCACTACATCGTGCGCACCGGTATCTGGATGGTCGTGCTCACGCTCGCGATCGGGCTCTTCGCCGTGATCGCGGTCTACTGGGCCTCGCGGGTCTCGATGGCCGCGGGGGCCGACCTGCGCCGTGCGGTTTTCTCGCGCGTGCAGTCCTTCTCGGCGCGTGACGTCAATCACTTCGGCACGGCGTCACTCATCACGCGCAACACCAACGACATCCAGCAGATCCAGATCTTCTTACAGATGGCGCTCACCATGATGGTGATCGCCCCCATCATGTCCGTCGGGGGCATCGTGATGGCGATCCACGAAGGGGCGAAGCTCTCACTGCTCCTGCTCGTGTCGATCCCGGTGATGGGCGCCTTCATCGGCATCGTGATGGTTCGGGTCATCCCCCTGTTTCGCGCCATGCAGTTCCGAATCGACCGGATCAACCAGGTGTTGCGCGAGCAGATCACCGGGGTACGCGTCATCCGGGCCTTCGTGCGAAACGACGCCGAGGCCGAGCGCTTCGAGCGCGCCAACGCCGACCTGACGGGCACCGCGCTGCGGGTGAACCGGATCTTCGCGCTCACGATGCCGATCATGCTCGTGATCATGAACTTCTCCAGTGTCGCGGTGATCTGGTTCGGCGGCCGGCTGGTGAGCGAGGGCTCGATGCCCATCGGGAACTTGACGGCGTTTCTCACCTACATCCTGCAGATCCTCACCTCGGTGATGATGGCGGTGATGGTGACGATCCTCGTGCCGCGCGCGGCCGCGAGCGCCGAGCGGATCGGCGAGGTGCTCGACACCGTGCCCGCCATCAGCGACCCCGCCGAGCCGGTCACCCCGACACCGACCGGGTCGGTGCGACTGGCCGGCGTCACGTTCGCCTACCCCGGCAGCGAGCGGCCCGTGCTCGACGAGGTCACCGTCGACTTCGAGCCGGGCGTCACGAGCGCGATCATCGGCGGCACGGGCAGCGGCAAGACGACGCTCGTCTCGCTCATCCCCCGGCTCTTTGACGTGACCGCCGGCACCCTCGAGGTGAACGGCGTGGACGTGCGCGCCCAGTCCCAGGAGTCGCTCTGGTCGACGATCGGCATCGTGCCCCAGGCCGCCTTCCTCTTCAGCGGCACCGTGGCGACCAACCTGCGTTTCGCGCGGCCCGACGCCACCGACGCCGAACTCTGGCGCGCCCTCGAGGTGGCCCAGGCGCGCGACTTCGTCGCCACCATGCCCGGCGGCCTCGACGCGCCGATCGATCAGGGTGGCACGAACGTCTCGGGCGGCCAGCGCCAGCGCCTCGCCATCGCACGCGCGCTCGTGAAGCAGCCGCGCATCTACCTCTTCGACGACTGCTTCTCGGCACTCGACGCCGCCACCGACACCCGCCTGCGCGAGGCCCTTCGTACCTACACCGCCGAGGCGACCGTCATCATCGTCGCCCAGCGCGTCAGCACGATCATGCACGCCGACCGCGTCGTCGTGCTCGACGACGGCCGCGTCGTGGGCGTGGGCACCCACGACGAGTTGGTCGAGTCCTGTGACTCCTACCGCGAGATCGTGGTCTCTCAGCTGGGCGAGGAGGCGCTGGGGTGACGATGGGGCCCATGCACGCGATGCGCGGCGCGAGCGCGGCGCCGCCGCGAACGAGCAAGGACGTGCGCAACACCCTACGACGCCTGGTGCGCCGGCTGCGTCCCGAGCGCTGGCGCCTGCTCGGCGCGCTCGTGCTCGGCGTGGCGTCGGTCGCCTTCATGGTGTCAGGTCCGCAGATCCTCGGCAACGCGACCAACGTGCTCTTTGACGGGATCATCGCCAAGCGGCTCCCGGCCGGCTTTACGATGGCCCAGACCCTGCACTACCTGCGCACCCACGGCCACGGCCAGACCGCGGCGATGATCGCGAGCCTGCACCTCACGCCGGGCGTCGGGGTGAACGTGAATCGGATGGGCGCGATCCTCGGGGTGGCTGCGCTCGTCTACCTCTGCGGGGCCGGCTTCAGCTACCTCCAGGGATTCACGATGGCCGGGGTCACCCAGCGCGCCGTGTCGGGCCTGCGCCGCGACGTCGAGGCGAAGATGGGCCGCCTGCCGCTGCGCTACTTCGACAGCCACCCCCACGGCGACGTCCTCAGCCGGGTCACCAACGACATTGACAACCTCACCACGACGATCCAGCAGGGGCTCAGCCAGCTGCTGACGTCGATCCTGACGATCGTCGGCGTGCTCTCGATGATGCTCTGGATCTCGCCGCTGCTCGCGGTCGTCGCGATCGTGACTATCCCGCTCGCCTTCGTGATCACGTTCCTCATCGCGCGCCGGTCCCAGGTCCAGTTCGCTGCCCAGTGGCGCCAGACCGGCACGCTCAACGGCCTCGTCGAGGAGACCCACAGCGGCCACGAGCTCGTCCAGGTCTTCGGCCGGCGCGACGCCACGGTCGAGGAGTTCAACCGCCAGAACGATCGCCTCTACAAGTCGAGCTTCCGGGCCCAGTTCCTCTCGGGGATCGTCCAGCCCTCGGTCCAGCTGATCTCGAACATCAACTACGTCGTCATCGCCGTCGTCGGGGGCTATCGCGTCGCGTCGGGCCTGCTCACCCTCGGCGCGGTGACGGCCTTCATCCAGTATTCGCGCCAGTTCACGATGCCGATCATGCAGATCGCCGGCCAGATGAACCTCCTGCAGTCGGGCCTCGCCTCCGCGGAGCGAGTCTTTGAGTTCCTCGACGCGAGCGAAGAGGCGCCCGACGGGCCCGACACCCACCGCGCGCCGGCGCACGAGCGCGGCGGGCGCGTCACCCTCGAGCACGTCTCGTTCCGCTACGAGCCCGAGCACCCGCTCATCGAGGACTTCAGCCTGGACGTCGCCCCGGGCGAGACCGTCGCGCTCGTCGGGCCGACGGGCGCGGGCAAGACCACCGTCGTGAACCTGCTGGTGCGCTTCTACGAGATCGACGCCGGGCGGATCCGACTCAACGGGGTCGACTACCGGGACCTGACGCGTGACGAGGTGCGCCGGGCCTTTGGGATGGTGCTCCAGGACACGTGGGTCTTCGCGGGCTCGATCCGTGACAACATCGCCTACGGGCGGCCCGAGGCCACGAACGACGAGGTCGTGGCGGCCGCGCGCGCCGCGCACGTGGACAACTTCGTGCGCACCCTGCCCGAGGGCTACGACACCCTGCTCGACGACGACGCCTCGAACCTCTCGTCGGGCCAGAAGCAGCTACTCACCATCGCGCGGGCCTTCCTCGCCGATCAGAGCGTGCTCATCCTCGACGAGGCGACGAGCAACGTCGACACCCGCACCGAGGTGTTGATCCAAGAGGCGATGGCCCGGCTGCGCGTCGGGCGCACGAGCTTCGTGATCGCCCACCGGCTCTCGACGATCCGCCACGCCCACGTCATCCTCGTCATGGACCACGGCCGCATCGTCGAACAGGGCGACCACGACACGCTGATGGCGAGCCAGGGCCTGTACTACTCGCTCTACAACAGCCAGTTCGCCGGCGCGGCGACCTGAGCCGACGCGTCGCCGCCCAGTCGCTAGCCTGACTCCCGCGTGACCATCCTCGTCGACCTCCAGCACGTGCGCCTCAACGGCGCCGACCGCACCGTGCTCGACGACCTCTCGCTCACCGTCTCAGACGGCGATCGCATCGGGGTCGTCGGGATCAACGGCACCGGCAAGACTGCCCTCTTGCGCATCGTGGCGGGCTCGCTCGCCCCCGACGCCGGCCAGATCCGACGGGGCCGCGACGTGCGCGTCGGCGTGCTCGAGCAAGAGCCCGACCTGCCCGAGACCAGCGTGCGCGAGGCGCTCGGGCACGGCTGGCAGGTCGACGCCGCGCTCGACCGGCTCGACATGCTCGGCTTCGTCGACGCGTCGACCACCGAGCTCTCGGGCGGCCAGCGCAAGCGCGTCGCGCTCGCGCGGCTCTTCGCCGCGCCGACCGACCTCTTGATCCTCGACGAGCCGACCAACCACCTGGACCTGAACGCCATCCGCTGGCTCGAACTTCAGCTGCTCGACTTTCGCGGCGGCGTCCTGCTCGTCAGCCACGACCGGTTCCTGCTCGACCAGGTCACCACCCGCATGGTCGAGATCGACCGCGGGTCGACCTACGTGCACGGCGGCGGCTACGCCAAGCTCCTCGAGACCCAGGCCGAGCGCGAGGCGCAGGCGGCCTCGGCCGAGCAGGTCCGGCGCAACCTCGCGCGCACCGAGCTCGCGTGGCTGCGCCGCGGGGTGAAGGCGCGCTCGACCAAGCCCCAGGCCCGCATCGACGCCGCGCACCGGCTCCTCGCCGAGCGACCGAGCGCCGCCGCGCGCACCGGCACGCTCGACCTCGCCACCCAGACCCCGCGGCTCGGCAACTCGGTCATCCGCGCCCACCACGTCGCCGTTGCCTACCCCGGCGCCCCGACGCTCTTGCACGACGTGGACCTCGACGTCGGGCCCGGCGACCGCATCGGAATCGTCGGGCGAAACGGCGCGGGCAAGTCGACCCTGCTCGACCTGCTGGCCGGACGGCGCGCGCCCACGAGCGGGACCGTGAAGCAGGGCCCGACGGTCGTCACCGCCTACTTCGAGCAGCACGCGAGCGAGGTCGACGCGACCAAGACCGTCCAGGAGCTCGTCGCCGGCCCGCACGGGGTGCCGGGATCGCCGGCTGACGTCGCGCTGATGAAGCGGTTCTGGTTCACCGGCGCGCTGCCCGCGGCGCGCGCCGGCGAGCTCTCGGGCGGCGAGCGGCGCCGGCTGCAGCTGCTGCTCGCACTCGCCAGGCGCCCCAACGTCCTCTTCCTCGACGAGCCGACCAACGACCTCGACCTCGAGACCATCCGCCTCGTCGAGGACTTCCTCGCGCAGTGGCCCGGCACCCTCGTCGTGGCCTCGCACGACCGCACCTTCCTCAGCCGCACCACCGACCGACTCCTCGAGGTCCACGCCGACGGCCGCGTCGGGGACGTGCCCGGCGGCATCGACGCCTGGATCGCGCGCACCCTCGAGCCCGGGTTCGCCGACGCCACGACCGACGAGCCCGCCGGCGTGCCGCGGGGCCGGGCACTGCGCGACGCCGAGAAGGAGATGACCCGGCTCGAGCGGCGAAAGCGCACCCTCACCGAGAAGCTCGCGAGCGTCACGACCCTCGAGGAGCAGACCCGGCTCGGCCTCGAGCTCGAGGGCGTGCTCCACGACCTGCACCAGGCCGAGACGGCCTGGCTCGCCTTCTTCGAATAGCCCGGCCGCGAGGTCGCTACGGTGAGGGCATCGCCGTCGTGGCGTAATAGTTGACAAGTTCTATCGGATTTATCTACTATGTCGACCTACGACGTCGGCTTCCCGACACGACCAAGGAGCACCGATGACCACATGGGGATTCGAGACCCGACAGATCCACGCCGGGGCGGTTCCCGACCCCACGACCGGGGCCCGTGCGGTGCCGATCTACCAGACCGCGAGCTACGTCTTTCGTGACACCGAGCACGCCGCGGCGCTCTTCGGGCTGTCCGAGCTCGGCAACATCTACACCCGGATCATGAACCCCACCCAGGCCGTCTTCGAGGAGCGCATCGCCTCGCTCGAGGGCGGCGTGGCCGCCCTCGCGGTCGCCTCGGGCCAGGCGGCCGAGACCGTGGCGCTGCTCAACCTCGCCGAGGGCGGCGGGCACATCGTCGCCTCGGCCTCGCTCTACGGGGGCTCCTACAACCTGCTGCACTACACCCTGCCCAAGCTCGGCATCGAGACCACGTTCGTCGAGGACCCCGACGACCTCGAGGCCTGGGCGAGCGCCGTGCGCCCGAACACCCGGGCCTTTTACGCCGAGTCCCTCGGCAACCCCAAGGGCGACGTGCTCGACTTCGAGGGCGTTAGCCGCGTCGCCCACGAGCACGGCATCCCGCTCGTCGTCGATAACACCCTCGCGACCCCCTACCTCGTGCGCCCGCTCGAGCACGGGGCCGACATCGTGATCCACTCGGCCACCAAGTTCATCGGCGGCCACGGCACCTCCATCGGCGGGATCATCGTCGACGGCGGCACCTTTGACTACGAGGGCAGCGGCCGCTTCCCCGCCTTCACCGAGCCCGACCCGAGCTACCACGGCCTCGTCTTCGGCCAGCTGCCCGCGCCGCTCTTTCCCGCCCGCTTCGCCTTGAAGGCGCGCCTGCAGTACCTGCGCGACACGGGCCCGGCGATCTCACCATTCAACGCCTTCTTGCTGCTCCAGGGCCTCGAGACACTGAGCCTGCGTATGGAGCGCCACGTCGCCAACGCGACCGCGGTCGCTGCGTGGCTCGAGGCGCGCGAGGACGTCACCTGGGTGGCATTTAGCGGCCTCGCCTCGAGCCCGTGGCACGATCGCCAGCAGCGCTACCTGCCCGGCGGTGGCGGGGCGATCGTGTCCTTTGGCATCGACGGGGGCGCGACGGCCGGACGCCGGTTCATCGAGGGCCTGGAACTCTTCAGCCATTTGGCTAACGTCGGGGACGTGCGTAGTCTCGCCATCCACCCGGCCTCCACGACCCACTCGCAGCTGACCGAGTCCGAGCAGCACTCGACCGGGGTGACCCCGGACCTCGTGCGCCTGTCGGTCGGCATCGAGTCGATCGAGGACATCCTGGCCGACTTGAGCGTGGGGTTCGAGGCCGCTCGGCGAGCGTGAGCGACGCCCCCTACTGGCGCCCGGGCGACGAGCCCGGACAGCGCCAGTTCGTCGAGGTCGACGGCGCCGGTCGCGGCATCGACCTCGAGGGTGGGGGCCACCTCGAGCGCGTCGCCATCGCCTACGAGACCTGGGGCCGGCCAAACGCCGAGCGCACCAACGCGGTGCTCGTGCTGCACGCACTGACCGGCGACTCGCACGTCGTCGGACCGATCGAGCCCGGCCACCCGACGCCGGGCTGGTGGGACGGCGTGATCGGGCCGGGCCTCGCGATCGATACGGACCGGTATTTCGTTGTCTGTCCCAACGTGCTCGGCGGCTGTCAGGGCACGACCGGCCCGTCGAGCCTCGCGCCCGACGGCCGCCCCTACGGCTCGCGCTTCCCGGTCGTGACTATCCGCGACATGGTCGCCGTGGAGACGATGCTCGCCGAGCACCTCGGCGTTATCCGCTGGGCGGCGGTCGTCGGTGGATCGATGGGCGCGATGCGGGCCCTCGAGTGGGCCGTGGGGCACCCCGAGCGTCTTCATCGCGCCATTGTGATCGCGGCCGGCGCGGCCGGCACCGCGGACCAGATCGCGCTGTGCTCGCTGCAGGTCCGCGTGATCCGCGCCGACGCGGACTTCGCCGGTGGGGACTACTACGGCCGTGCCATCCCACGCACGGGCCTCGCCATCGCCCGGGGCATCGGCCAGTTCAGCTACCGCACGTGGACCGAGTTCGAGGACCGCTTCGGCCGGGTCGCCCAGGACGAGCGCGGCGTGCTCGACGGTGGGCGATACGCCATCGAGTCCTACCTGCGCCACCAGGGCGAGAAGCTCGTGGCGCGCTTCGACCCGAACAGCTACGTGGTCTTGAGCGAGGCGATGAACCACCACGACGTCGGCCGCGGTCGCGGCGGCGTGGTCGCCGCCCTCAAACGCGTGCGGGTCCCGGTCACGGTGGCGGGGGTCTCCTCGGACCGGCTCTACCCGCGCGAGCTCCAAGAGGAGCTCGCGCGCCTGATCCCCCGGGCGGGCCTCGTGAAGGTGATCACCTCCCCGGCCGGCCACGACGGCTTCCTGATCGAGACCGAGCAGGTCGCCGCGATCGTTGCCGCCGCGCTCGACGAGGGTTAGGTCCGGGGCTCGAGCTCGGCCGCGAGCCACGTCGCGGGTGTCGTTGCCGCGTCGTTGACCCGTCGCACCAGATTGACGAAGCGCTCCGGCTCGACCAGGTGCGGCAGGTGCCCGTCGCCCGGCCACGCGAGCAGTCGCGCCGTCGCGATGCGCGAACCCAGCCACGCCTCGTAGTGCGGGGCGAGGTCCGAGCCGTGCAGCGCGAGGTAGGGCACGGCGATGGGCCGGGTCACCTCGTCGATGAGGCGCTCGAGGTCGGCCGGGTCGGTGTCAAAGATCATCGCCCAGACGCCGAGCACCGCGGTCTGGTTAAAGCGCCGCTCGCGCGCGAGCCGGTCCCACTCCTCGTCACCCAGGGCGCCGCGCATCGTCGCAAAGACCATCAGCATGATCGGCTCGAACTGGGCCGGGTCGGACAGCTGTTCCCGGAAGGGGCCGACCAGGGCCCGGAAGGCCGCGAGGTCGAGCGACTGGTCGACGTTGATCACGCCCGCGCAGTCGAACTGGGTCGACGCGATGGTGGCGACGAGGCCGCCGAGCGAGTGGCCGACGAGCAGCGGGCGCTCGAGCCCGAGGGTCTGGACGACCTCGCGCACGTCGCCGGCCATGGTGAGCACGTCAAAGGGGGCCTCGGAAAAGGACTCGCCATGACCGCGTAGGTCGACGCTCAGGACGTCGAAGCTGGCCGCGAGCGGCGCGAGCAGCGGGTCCCAGGCGCGGCGGGTGTCGGTGAGGCCGTGGATGAGGACCAGGGACGGTCCGGTGCCGAGTCGTTCGTATGCGAGCATCGTCTGGTTCTAGCAGACGATCAGGCGAGGACCCGATCGAGGTGGTAGCGCAGGGCGATCGCCGCGGCGGCGCCCTCGCCGACGGCCGACGCGAGCTGCTTGGTCGATCCCCGGCGCACGTCGCCCGCGACGTAGACCCCGGGCATCGAGGTGCGGAACTGCTCGTCGCTGCGAACGAACCCGTTCTCGTCGAGCTCGACCACGCCGTTGAGAAAGGCGGTGTTGGGCTCGAGGCCGATGAATACGAAGGCCCCCGCGGTCGCGTGGGTGCGCGTCGAGCCCGTCGCTCGATCGCGCAGCACGACGCCGGCGAGCGTGCCCCCGCTTCGGGACTCGAAGGCGACGACCTCGGTGTTCAAGACGACCGACATCTTGGGGTGCGCGGCCACCTTGTCCTGGAGCAGACGGCTCGCGCGCACGGCGGGCTCGTACTCGACGATCGTGACGTGCGTGGCGAACTGGGTGAGGAACAGTCCCTCTTCGAAGCCGCTGTTGCCGCCTCCGATGACGACCACCTCGTCGGCGTCGCGGTAGAACGGCCCGTCACAGGTCGCACAGAAGTGGATGCCCGCGCCGATGAGGTCCGCCTCACCCGCGGCACCGGTGCGCCGGTACAGTGAGCCCGTCGCGACCAGGACGCCGTGGGCGCGGTACTCGTCGCCCGTCGAGGTCGACACCGCGGTCCAGGCGTCGTCGAGCCGGGTCAGGCTCGTCACGCCAACGGCCTGAAGGATCTCGACGCCGTAACGCTCGGCCTGGCGGCGCATCCGGTCGGCGAGCTCGTGGCCGGCCACCCCGTCGGGGAAGCCCGGGTAGTTCTCGAGCCGCTCGGTGACCCCGGCCTGGCCACCGACGGCGGACTTCTCGATGATGAGGACCGAGAAGTTCTCGCGCGCGGCGTAGATGGCGGCGGTCAGTCCCGTCGGGCCGCCGCCCACCACGATGAGGTCGTAGGCCCGCTGCGCGGCGACGCGCGACAGACCGAGCTTGTCGGCGAGCTCGTCGTTGCCCGGCTCGGCCAGGTGCGAGCCGTCAGGAAAGATGATCGTGGGGATGATCCGGCTCCCGCCGTTCAGCGCCTCGACACGCTCGACGTACTCGGGGTGCGTCTCGAGGTCGATCCACTCGTAGGCGACGCGCTGCTC
>JAJXTB010000031.1 GCA_021784205.1 Actinomycetes bacterium | reverse complement strand
AGGCCACCAACGTCGGCGTGGAGATCCCCTCGGGCTTTTGAGCTCAGCGCCTCACTGGCTCGGCGTCGCTACGCGACCAGACCGACACGTCGTCACCGCGCAGACTGAGCACACAAGCGTCCCCGATCGTCCACTCGACCGGGTCCGAACTTCGAACCAGCAACTCGAAGCTCCCCGTGACGTCGACCATCACGTCGCTCGCGACGCCAACGTAGGCCACGTCACGGACCGTGCCAACCACCGTCGTCAATCTCGCCGCGCCGGACGAGCCCGGCGCGGCGAGGTTGACGCGCTCGGGGCGAATACTCCACGACACCTCGTCGCCCGCGCCGAGGGCGTCGACGTTCGCCGCGATGACGACGTCGCCACACTCGATACCGCCATCGACGACTCGGCCGGTGAGTAGGTTCGCGATGCCGAGGAGGCGCGCCACCGTGGGTGACGCC
This sequence comes from Actinomycetes bacterium, assembly GCA_021784205.1. The sequence continues at coordinate 21,628 of JAJXTB010000031.1, read as the reverse complement.
GGGTGGGCGAAGACCTCGCGGCTGTCACCGGACTGCAACACCACCCCGGCGCTGATCACCAGCACGTCCGTCGAGAGAAAACCCGCTTCTTCAGGGTCGTGGGTCACGAGAATCGTTGACAACCCGGTCTCACGCTGGAGCTCGCGCACCAGGCGACGAAGATCCTGGCGCACGGGGACGTCGAGGGCGGAGAAGGGTTCGTCGAGCAACAGCACCGTTGGCTCGGCGCACAACACCTGGGCGAGCGCGACGCGCTGGCGTTGGCCGCCCGACAGTTGCGACGGCAGTGCACTCTCCAGTCCGTCGAGTCCGAGTCGCCCCAGCCAGTACCGCGCGACGTCCGGTTTCGCCCCGCGAGCGAAGAGTAGTTGTCGCCAGACGGTGAGGTGCGGAAAGAGGGAGAAACCCTGGGCGACGTAGCCCACGCGCCGTCGCGCGACAGGAACCTCGCCGAGGGACTCGTCGCCACACCAGAGTTGTGCGGCCCGTGTTCCGTACAGCCCGGCCAGACTGCGCAGCAGGGCAGACTTGCCAGACCCCGACGGACCGAGCACCGCCACGTGGTGCGCCGCACGCGAACAGCTCACCGTCAGATGGAACGAGCCCAGCCGGTGGTCGACCTCGAAGCGGATCGGCTCGGCCGCGACGACCGGGGGCGACGCGACGTCGCCCGCGGGCACACGCCGCACCCGGGGTCTTCTTACTCGGCTCAGCGCGACCACGAGGGTCGCTGCCACGAGGGCGAGCGCCGTGGGGGCGAGCGTCGTCGAGAGCCCGGCCCCGCTGAACTGGTTGTAGGTGTAGATGGGTAGCGAGTTCGGGTTGTAGGCGAGCACCACGACCGCGCCGTACTCGCCAAAGGCCCGCAGCCACGCGAGCACCATGCCCGCACGGATCCCCGGCAACGCAACGGGCACGGCCACGCGCACGAAGCGCGACAGTTCCCCGTGACCAAGGGTCTCGGCGACGTCGAGCAGACTCTGATCGACCGCCTCGAACGCGGCGCGCGCCGCCACGACGAGGAAGGGCGCCGCCACGAAGGTCATGGCGATGACTACGCCGACCGACGAGTTGGTCAACTGGCGATGGAACAGTCGCCCGAGGAACGTGTAGGGCCCGACCAGGTAGATCAAGACGATGCCACTCATCAGTGGCGGCAGGGCGAGTGGAATCTGGACGAGCACCCCGACGAGCTTCGCTACTCTGCCGTGCGAACGGGCGAGAACGAAGGCGAGCGGCACCCCACACAGCGTGATCAGCGCGAGGGCAATCGTGGCGCCGCTGAGCGACGTCCACAGCGCCGCGAAGAGGCCCGCCTCGTGAAAGCCCCGCCGCGATGTCGTAACGAACCGTGCCACGAAGGCGACCAGGGGCACCGCGAGGTACACCACGACGAGTGCGCCGAGCCAGCGCAGCGGTCCGCCGGCGGTTCCTCGGTAGCTCACGGCGCGGGCTGTGATGACGAGGTCAGACCGGCCGGCGTCGGGGCGATGGGCGCGATACCGTTTCGCGACAGGATCGCGCGACCCTGGGCACTGAGCAGGAACGCAACGAACGCGCGAGCGGCGGCGCGGTGTGGTGCCCGGTTGACCAGAGCCACCGTGAAGGTGGCGGCGAGACGCGTGCCCACGAGCGCGACCGTTCGCAGGTGAGCCGCCGATGCCTCCACGGTGTAGAAGAAGCCCGCGTCGAGCTGGCCGGCTTCGAGTTCACCGACGAGCGACGTCTCGGTAAAGACGTCGCTCGCGGACGTCGCGAGCGTCGCCAAACGTGGACGATCGAAGCGGCGAGCGGCGTCGCGAAGGGCCGTGACCGCGAGGACGCCCTTGGGGTCGCTCGCGGGGTCGGTGCGACCAAGGAGGAATCCCGGTCGTCCGACGACGTTGTACCACGGCGACGTGCGAAGGGCAGCCGCAAAGCTGGACGACGGGTTGTAGCCGAGCACCAGCGGCGAACGGCCGAGCACCCGGTACGAGGAGACCCAGTTCCCGTTCGTTGCGCCCTCGAGTTCGCGATTCACACTCGGCGCGGCGCTCACGAAGACGTCGGCGACCTCGGTACCGTCTTTGATCTCAGCGGCGAGGGTTTTGGATCCATTCGCGAAGCCGACGAGGTGGTCGTGGGTCGCGCGCAGAAAGGCCGGGCCGATCTGATACTGCATGAGATCGAAGAGTGAACCTGCGTAGAGCACGTCCACCGAGTTTGACGTTGAGCTCGACGCGTGCGCCGCGCCGCCGGAACCGATGACGAGAACGCTGAGAACAGCGCCTGCGAGCGCGCGCCTGCCGTAGCGAACACGGCCGGCGCGAGACTTCGTCGGTTCGCTCACGGACATCTCCCCCGGTACCGCTGGCGGACCGTGCTCGTCACGGTCTTGCGTTGATACTAGGGCGATGATGTCGCAATTACGTCAGATTCGCTGCACCAGGGCCGCAGATGCACTACGGGCGGTTCGATGCGCAGCGGAGGTGCGGCTGAGGGTTTCGGGGCTCGAAACTAGGGTTGGACCGTGGCCCAGGCTGACGACAACGAGTGGGTGGCGGTGTCGGCTGCGGCGCTGCGGCCCGAAGACCTCGTTGCGTGGGTCACCCGTCCCGACTGTGGAGCGGTGGTCACCTTCAGCGGTGTCGCACGCACGACCTCAACCGTCGACCACGAGATCGTCGAGCTCGACTACGAGACCGATATCGCGCTCGCCGAGTCGCGCATCCGCGCGGTGACAAGGTCGGCGCGAGAACGATGGCCCGCCGTGCGCGCCATCGCCGTCCACCACCGAATCGGTACGGTGTCAATCAGTGAACCCGCGGTCGTCGTCACCGTCTCTTCGCCGCACCGTCGAGAGGCGTTCGAAGCCGCCCAGTTCTGCATCGACGCCGTGAAACGCACGGTGCCCATGTGGAAACGAGAGGTCTGGCTGGGTGGTTCCTCCTGGAGCGAGGAAGCCCAGGCAATCATGGACGTTGGAGACCTCGCACCGTGAGTCGACTGCTCCTTCTCGGTCCCGCTCGCGAAGCGGCCGGGGTGCGAAGCGCCGACTTCGACGGCAGCACCGTGGCTGACGTGATCGCGAACGCCGTTACCCACTTCGGCGCGCCATTCGCCGAGATCGTCGCGCACAGCAAACTCTGGGTGAACGGCGATGCCGCCCCGTTGGATCAGGCCGTCGGTCCGTCAGACGAAATCGCCGTCGTGCCACCGGTTTCGGGCGGGTGAGCATCGCTCGAACCGGTGAGCAGCGTCAGGGCGTGCGAGAGCATCGGCGCCACGGCCTTCAGGCACTCGAGCGCCGCCTTGGGCGAACCGGGGGTGTTAAGTATCAGGCTCTCCCCGCGGATCCCGCATCGACCCCTCGACAGTGCGCCGTACGGACTGGTGGCTCGCATCACCTCAGCGAAGCCGGGCGCCTCGCGCTCGAGCACCGACGCCGTGGCCTCGGGCGTGAGATCTCGGGGCGCGAACCCCGTTCCACCCGTTGTGACGATGAGTCCGGCGAACCCCGTTGCGAGGTCGCGAAGTGCCGTCGCCACGGACTCGATGCCGTCGGTCACGATGCGCTCGTCAACAACCTCGAAACCACCTTGGGTCAGGTGTGTCGCGACTGCCGGTCCCGCGGTGTCAAGTCGCTCCCCGGCGCTCGCCGAATCCGAGACCGTCAAGACCTTCGCGAGGAGCGCCACGCCCTGAGCGTAGACCGTTGGGTCACGCCGTATCCGAGTGCCCACGACCATTTGGTAGGAATTGTCATGGCAATGCACGCAACGACGGCGATTCGATGGACTCGACCGTGACCGAGCAAGACGTCCCTGATGCATCGGTGTTAGGCGAACGAGCGATTGCCCGCGGTCACGTCTCCATGCGGCCCGAAACGGCGCAAGCCATTGCCGCCAACGAGATCGCGAAAGGCGACGTGCTCGCCGCGGCCCGATTCGCCGCCGTCCAGGCCGCCAAGGTGGCCGAGTCGTTTCTGCCGCTTATCGACCCAGCATCGGTGCGACGGGTCGCCGTCGATTTCGACGTGCGCGAGGGGCTCATCGAGGTGACCGTTGGCGCGACGTGCTCGGTCGAACAGTCCGCCCGCCTGCGCGCCCTGAGCGCCGCGACCGCGGCGACGCTCACGATCTACGACATGTGCAAGTCCGCAGACCGCACCATGCAGATCGGCCCCGTTTCGCTGGTCCCTCCCCCGTTCGACCACCACCCGAGCTGATCGAGATCGACGGGCAGACCCGGGCTTTTCCTCCATTTACGGCGAAACCGTCGGCCTTCGAACTCGTGGCCGCAGCGTTTACGCGTTTAGAAGCAGTCGTCACTGCGGACAAACCCAGACTCTTCGTCGCAAGGCGCCAACGAACTCAGCTCAAATTCAAACATTGGCATGGTGACTTCTACAATCCCGCCAATCGCTGTGCCGATTTCATCTCATAGAGCCGCTCGGTCATCCAGCCACGCGGGAACGTCAAGTTGGGGTGTGTTACTCCTCGGTCGGAGCACGTCACGTTCGGGCGCTGCATCAATTGTTGTTGCGTTTTGCAGTACGTGAGTGTACGTTGCGAATACGGCAGTGAATACTCACGTGGAGATACTTGACAACGAGAAGGTCCGTGTCATTGGACTCCACCGATAGGGGGGTGCGGTATGCGGAGATACTTGCGAATTGCAACCAGCGCAACGATGGTTTTCGGGTTCGCGCTTGTGAACATCGGGGCGACGCCTCTCGGCGTCAGTTCAGCGTCAGCTGCCCCTGCTCCTAGCACGTCCGTTGACTTTGGCTGTCCGAATCTTTCTCTGTTTGGATACCAAACGACCAAGACGAGTACGACGACGACTGGTAGTAGTACAACTACAAACACGTTTGGTTCCTGGAGTGGCGTATGGAACGGTAGCGGCGAGTCGCTCATTCGCGTTCATGGTCTCTTTGTCGAGACAGTGACAGGAGCCATTGCCACCGAGTTGTTCATGTCGAGCGGCGGGTACCTCCTCCAAACGAGTTCTGACGGTACCGTAACCACCGTTTACGCCGTCTCTGGCTTCTGGACGAACTTTGGCATTAGCGTCAGTAACCCCTGCTAGTTGTTGAGTCCCAACGAGTGGTGTACGAGCCAGTGATCTGAATCAGGGTCCGCCAAGAAGGACGTTCATTGCGGCAACAAAGTTGTGTGGTCGCTCGTCAGATGCCCGAGCGACCACACAACTTTGGAACTTCGTGGAACCCTGGCCACCAACAACGATCTCGGCCAAAGGGGGGCGCTCGCCGGGGATTGCGTGCAGCCGCGAGCACCGACCGCCACAGGCGACAAATGCCCTGGTCTAGCGTCCTCTAACTACGAACAAGTCACAGCACCATTGGGATTCGTTATCGAAACGGCCTTGAACATGTTGTCGCTGCCGTTGTCATTGCTGTGAACCATGGCGATGTTCCACATGGGATACGACGCGTGAGGGTTGATCATGTTCGCGGCACCGACCTCATTGTTCGGTGTGCAGCCGGGAGCAGCGCCCGCGACACCGGCACCGTGCAACATGGTTCCGGCGAGTGCCAGCGCGGGGATGAAGGCCAGTAGGGACTTCGTTGTTTTCATGGAAAGGTACCTCCTTGTATCGGGGCGGCCGAAACCACCAACTGTGCGATGGGTTGCAGCGTCCGGATCTCGTCTGGTGAACCGCCGAGTGCTTCGATGGCGGCACAGGAGCAAGCGGGGTCGAACGCCCAGCCTTCCAGGATGATGGCCGTGGCGTGGTTGTCGGCCGCGAGCGAGACGGTCGTTACCCCGAGTCGGGCGAGCGCCTCAATGGCCGACGAACTGATCGGTACGTCAGCCATATCTGTCGATACCAGCAACACCACCTGTCCCATCGACAGTGAACGCTACGGACCGAGTGACGGCCCATCATCCGGCAGGTCCCTCAATTTCGTGCGTCAACATCGCCGTGAGTTCAACGCGGTTACGCGCGCCGAGTTTGGCCAGGATGTGCGAAACGTGACGCTCGACGGTCTTGCGCGACAGGAACAGCGACGCCGCGATCTCGGGATTGGTCGCCCCGCGGGCGACCGCGTCGGCGATATCACGCTCTCGCTCGCTGAGCGTGACCGGTGAGGAGGTCGGACCCCGACGCCAGGTGTGCACGCCCAGTCCGCGCAAGCGGGCCTCAGCCAACTGGTACTCGCTGCGTGCGCCCATCACGGCGGCTTCGCCGGCGAGGCGCTCGTATGCGGCGATGGCGGCTGTCCGGTCACCGGCCGCGAGTGCGGCCGCGGCGTCGAGTTCGATCCACAGCCGCAGCAGCCGGTAGCCGATCGACTCGGCGGCCTGAGCGGCTCTGGCAAAGAGCTCGACGCTCGCACCCGGATCACGCCGGGCGGTGAGAAGGGCTTCGACGTACGCGCGCCGAACGGCCGGTCCACCCGGGTGGGGATCGGGGTGCGCGGCGTCCCACCGGCCCACTGCCTCGGCCGCGGCCGCCGGCGAACCCGAGCGCGCGCACGCTTCGGTCGCCTGAAGGGTCGACTCCCAGAGGCATCGCCCACAGCCGGCGACCGCGGCGTCACGCGCGATGGCGCCGCGCAGCGCGGCGAGTTGACTGGCGTCGGGCACCGAGAAACGACCCACGAGCCCGAGGTGGAGTGTTCGGATCACCAAGCGGAAGTGAGGGTCCGTCTCCGCCGCGATCAACGTCTCGATCGCGTGGACGTTGGACGCGACGTCGGTGCGGCTCGCTTCTGTCGCGTGCAAGACCGCCCGCAACTGCGCGATGGTCACGCGCCGGGGCGGGCCCACCCGCTCGGCGAGCGCGACCGCCTCGCGCAGATGTTCCGACGACTCGTCGAGGCGCCCGAGATGCTGCTCGATCCAACCCGTCCAGGTGAGGACCTCCACCTCGAAGCTCGGCAGGGCCAATCGGCGAGACTCTTCCAGCGCGCGCCTCGCCCGGGGTTCGGCGAATCGCGGTAGTCCCTCAAGCTGCAGCATCGAGAAGATCCCGTCACAGGCCGCGGCGAGCACCTCCGCGGGGTCGCGCGCCGCCTGTTCGATCAGTTCCGCGCACTGGTGGACTACGCCGGCATCAGCTCGACGAATCGCCGCGTCGAGACGAACGCGCACCGCCCGCACGTAGACGGCACACTCGCGGTCCCCCAACGCCGCCGTGCCCCCGACAGCGTCGACCAGCCTCGTCGCGCCGGCGAGGGCGCGCTCCACGAGCGGTTGAGCCTCACCCACCTGGTTCTCGAGCCACAACAGGGACTGCGCGTCGAGGCAGTCGGCCTCGATCGAAAGCACCGGGTCCTTGACGGCGACGCCTCGAACAATCGCCGCGTACGCGTGCACGTCAAAGGACCGCCCGAGTTTCAGGGCGGCCCAGCCTGCCGCGAGCGCCGCATTCGCACGCTCGTCGCCCACCGCGCGGTCGCTGAGCGCGGACCACCGCTCCAGTGCGGTCGCCGAATCGCCGAGCTCGAAGGCCAGCGTCGCGACCTCCTCAGACAGCGCGTGTCCCGCCGTCCCGTCAGTCACGTCCGCGATCTGGCCGAGCAACGCGAGCCCCTCGTTGCCGATAAGGCGTCGTTGGGGTGAACGGGCGATTCGAAGCGCGAGGTCGCCGCTCTCGAGTCCGGCGGCCACGCGATGTTCGAGAGCGCGCATTAGTCGGCGGACACCGGCACCCGCCGAGGCCTCGAACCACTCAGCGAGGCGGCGGTGCACACGCACCCGGGCGTCCTCGGCGAGCTCGCGCTCCGCCGTCTCACGTATCAAGTCGTGGGCGATCGAGATGGTTGCGCCGTCTCGCAACACCAGGGCCCGGTTGACCAGCTCGCCGACGGCGCTTCGCACCCGGCTTTCGGGCCACGTCAACAGTTCGCCAATCCCCGTCAAACTGAGAGGATGGGCCGCCACCAAGATGAGCGAGAACAGCGCGGCCGGATCCGCACCGAGGTTGGCGCTGCGTGCGCGGATAATGGACTGCAGCGAACGCCGGCGCCGGTCACTACCGATTGCGTAGTCGGCGGCGAGCGCAGTCAGCCAGAACGGTGAGCCTGACGCGCGACGCCACAGTTCGGTCGCGCCGTGAGAATCCAGGCCCGGAGCCAGGGTGTTGAGTAACTCGAGGGCGTCAGGCTCGTCAAGTGGTCCCAGTTCGAACTGCCCGAAGTGGTCGGCCGTGAGAGTACCCGCGCACTGCGCGGCGAACGCGACCGATCGCGACGCCGGCCGGCTGGCGCAGAGGACGAAGAACGGCGCGCCGGCACTGGTGGCCGCGGCGACGAGGTAGTGCAGCAGCGAGAGGGACTCTCGGTCCGCCCACTGCACGTCGTCGGCGACGATGGCGAGCGGACCGAGGCGCAGCGCGCAGCGAAACGCCAATTCGAAGAGGCGCAGGAACTCGGGCGCCATCGGACGACCCGCTTCGCCGACGATCAGCGCGTCGAGGCGCTCGCCCACCTTGGGCACCTGAGCCAGTTCGCGCAGCAGTCCGGCTGAGGCGCCAAGTGCGATACCGCGTGCGTTCTGATAGCCCTGGATTCGCAGGCAGGGCCACTCAAGCGTGTTCACCATCTCAGCGAGCAGGCGCGTCTTGCCGACGCCCGGCGCGCCGAAGATCATGGCTCCGGCGGGTCCCCCGCGCGTGATCGTTTCGGCGAGCACGTTCAATTCGTCCAGTTGTGTCCTTCGACCAACGAACAGCGCGCTCGGCTGGCCCGTGCCCGGTGGCCGGGCCCTGTCAGATGGCGTCACCGCGGTCATGACCGCTCCGAGACGACGAGCGTGGAATCGCGCCCAACCGGAGGATCCGAAGTGACGAAGGACACTCATCGATCACGTAGAACGACGAGTCCCGAACTCTGAGCACGTGGCGTCGCGCGTGAGCCCCGCGCGACTCGCCCGCGTCTGGGAAAGCACCGTGCCGCTGGATCAGGCCATGAACCATTCGAACGACCTCGACTTGCCCCGAGCATAGTCACCATCTCACCGCGTACCGAGGAGATTTCCCTCGGACCGTCGGACGTCTGGCCCTAGATACCCGGTCTCGGAGGGATCTCCGGTAGAACGCTTAAACGCCACGAGTGACGTGTCGATGACCGCGCAGTTTCCGACGTTGAGACGTCGCGCTCCGTCCACGCGACGGTCCTCGAGCGGCACGATACGGCTTGACACGCGTGGGCCGTGACGATTGACAAGCCTGGGTGGACACGCGCTCCGCACGACAACGGGTCGTTCTAATCGTGACGATCATCGGCCGCAGGGACGAGTGCCGTCAGGCCGGCGCCGAGGCCCTCGACCAGCCCGTGCGGACAGTCGTCACGGTCGGCGTTGCGACGACCGACCGCGGAACGAGCGTCACCTCACGGCTCGAGACGATAGCCCATACCCGGTTCGGTGATGAGGTGGCGCGGATGAGATGGATCATCTTCCAGCTTGCGTCGCAGTCGCGCAAAGACGGTGCGTAGGTATTCGGTCTCCGTGCCGTAACCCTCTCCCCATACCTGCTCGAGCAGATTCTGATGCGTGACCAGTTGGCCCGGGTGTCGCACGAGCACGGCGAAGGCCGCCCACTCCTTGGGCGTGAGGTGGACCAGCACTCCGGCGCGTTCGACGCGACGCGCCGAGAGGTCGACGGTGATGTGGCCCACGCGCACCACGGGCTCGCCCGTGGGCGTCCGTCGCCGCGACACCGCACGAACCCGGGCCAGTAGTTCGTCGATGCCGAAGGGCTTGGTGAGATAGTCGTCGGCCCCCGCGTCTAGCGCGGTGACCTTCACGGCCTCCTGGGGACGCGCCGAGAGCACGATGATGGCCGCCTCGCTCCAGCCGCGCAGCGCCTCGATCACCTCGATGCCGTCGAGCCCCGGCAGCCCGAGGTCGACGAGGACCACGTCGGGGTGCACCTTGCCGGCCGTGCGCAACGCCTCGGATCCGCTGGTCGCGGCGTAAACGTCAAAGCCGTGCACGCGCAGACCGATGCTCAGCGCGCGTACCAGCGCACGGTCGTCATCAACGACGAGGACCGTGCTCATCGTTCCTCCGGCAGACTGAGTATCATCGTGCATCCGCCGCCCGGCGTGTCCTCGACGTCGAGGTTGGCGCCCACCGTACTGGCGAAGCCACGCGCAATCGCGAGGCCCAATCCAACACCCCGACCCGTCGCGACGTCGCCGCGTTGCTGGAACGGTTCGAAGACCCGCGAGCGCTGGTCGCGGTCGATTCCCGGACCGTGATCGATGACACGCAGGACTATCCCGTCCGCGACACGGTCCAGGTCAACACTCACGGGAGCGCCTCCGTGTTCGAGTGCGTTGCGAACCAGGTTCGCGATTATCCGCTCGACCAGCACCGGGTCGGTGCTGACCGGCAGACTGAGCGCGCCCTGGAGCGACACGTCGACTGATACGCCCACGGTGCGTCTGGCCTCCGCGATGGCACGTTCGGCCACGACGGCCAGATCGATGGTGTGCGAGGCGATCTCAACTGTGCCCTCGTGGATCCGGTTCATATCGAGCAGGTCGCCCACGAGTACGTTCAATCGGTCGGCCTCGGCGTCAATGCCCTCGAGGAGTTCACCCACTTCGGCCTCCTCTAGACGGGCCCGAGCACTGATCAGGGTGGTGGCGGCGGTCTTGATGGAAGCTAACGGCGTGCGAAGGTCGTGAGAGACGGCGGCCAGGAGTGATGCTCGCAGCTCATCGACCTCCTCGAGTGCCTGTCGCTCGCGCGCCTCGGCCATCAAGCGCTGGCGTTCGAGCGCCAGCACCAGCTGGGCTGCCACGCCGACGAGGAGCTCGCGATCGTCCGGGTCCATATTCCCACCCACGCGAAGCTCGTAGCCCTCACCGAGGGGCAGGACGGGATCACCGGCCTCGAGCACGCCGACCGTGACGTCCCCGTTTGGCGACGTCGTCGCGCGCAGTGAGGCACCTCGCAACTCAAAGACCCGCACCACCTGGGTCACCAGGTCGCGCATGCTCTCGTGACCCCCGGCCACACTGCGCGCCAGTCTGCCCAGGGCGCGCGCGTTGCGCTCGGCCCGACGCGCCGCTCTGGTTCGCCGCGTCGCTAGGTCCACGAGCCCGCTGACCGACAGGGCCGCCGCCAAATAGGCGATCAGCGCGGCGACGTCACGCGCGTCGGCGATGGAAAAGGTGTGCACCGGTGGCGTGTACTCCCAGTTGATCAGCGCGAAACCGACAATTGCTGCGCCTACGCCTTCGAGCACGCTGCCCACCCCGGCTACCGCGAGGACCACGAGGAGGTGCGCGCTGATGGCGAGAGCCAGATTTCGCGAGCCGCCGCCGCCCAGCACCAGTGTCAACGCGATGAATCCCACCGCACCGATGGCGCCCGCAGCTGCCTCACGACGCCGACCGACCCGATTTGACCATCGGTGCCGATGCTGCGGCGGTGACTCGTGGGTCTCGCCTTCTGTCGCGCCGATGACGTGGAGGTCGATTTCCCCACGCAATAATCCGACGCAACGCGCCACGACCGATCCGTGCAAGAAGGTCGCCACGCGTGACTTGGACGCGGCCGCCAGGAGTAGCTGCGTGGCGTTTTCCGAGCGCGCCACCGCTACGAGACTCGACGCGACGTCGCTGCCCACCACCTCCACGTAGCGGCCCCCGAGCTCTTCGAGCAGGCCCACCGCACTCTCCAGTCCGGCGTTGGTGGTACTCAGGCCGTCGCCCCTGGTGACGTGGACCCCCACGAGTTCGGCGTGCGATCGTGCGGCCATCCGTGCACCGCGCCGGATGATCCGCTCGGCCGAGGTGTCCCCGGCGATGGCCACGACAATTCGCTCACGCGTCTCCCAGGCGCGCACGATTCCGTGGCGTTCGCGATAACTCTGAATCTCATCGTCAACGCGGTCGGCGAGCCACAGCAGGGCCAGCTCGCGAAGGGCGGCCAGGTTGCCGGGGCGAAAGAAGTTGCTGAGCGCCGCGTCCACCCGTTCGGCCGGGTAGATGTTGCCGTGCGCGAGCCGTCGGCGCAGCGCTTCGGGCGTCTGGTCGACGAGCTGGACCTGTTCGGCCGCCCGCACGACGCGGTCGGGGACGGTCTCGCGCTGGGTGATACCCGTGATGGCCTCGACGACGTCGTTGACGCTTTCGAGGTGCTGCAGGTTCACCGTCGAGATCACATCAATTCCAGCCTCGAGCAGGTCCTCGACGTCCTCCCAGCGTTTGGCGTGCTCCACGCCGGGCACGTTGGTGTGCGCCAACTCGTCCACGAGCACGACGCTCGGGCGTCGCGCCAGGATCGCCGGTAGGTCCATCTCTTCGAAGCTCTGACCCCGGTAGTCCACGCGCCGGCGTGCGAGAACGGTCAAACCCTCTAGTCGCGCGGCGGTCTGGATCCGACCGTGGGTCTCGACGTAGCCGACAACCACGTCCGAGCCGCGGCTCAGGCGGCGGGCGCCTTCGTCGAGCATCGCGTAGGTCTTGCCGACACCCGGGGCAGCCCCGAGGTAGATGCGGAGCCTGCCGCGCACCCACGCCTCCTAATGCCGACGGAGCCGGTCGAGCGCCAAGTTCAGCTCGAGCACGTTGACCGCCGGCTCACCCAGGATACCCAGGATGCGACGTTGGGTGTAGCGCGTGACCAGGGATCGGACGAGGGTGCGACTGAGGTGTCGCGCCGCTGCGACACGCGGCACCTGCAGCAGCGCATTGGCGATCGAGATGTCCGGGTCGAGACCCGAGCCCGACGTGGTGACCGCGTCGACGGGCACCGGTGTTCCCGGGGGCAACCCATTGAAGACGCGGTAGGCGCGGGCCAGTCGGGCGACGCTTCGAAGCAACACGGGATTGGACGGACCGAGGTTCGTGCCCCCCGAGGCGAGGGCGTTGTAGTTCGCCGCGCTCGGACGGGATTGGAAGTACTGCGCCAGCGGCTGACCGGCCGCAGTGGTGAAGGCTTGACCGATCAGCGCCGAACCAACCGCGTGCCCGCGAAGGTAGAGGAGCGATCCGTTGGCCCGGCCGGACATTGTCGCCTGCGCGAGCCCGGTCAGCGCGAGGGGATAAGCGATCCCCGTCAGCACACTGAGGCTGAACAGCATCGCGAGCGCAGCGCGAATGACCCGCCGCATCACCGCACCCCCAGCGCGGTGACGATGAGGTCGATGAGTTTGATGCCGACGAAGGGCATCACTGCTCCCCCGACACCGTAGATCAGGAGGTTTCGCCGCAGGATCGTCGACGCGCCCGCGGCGCGAAATCGCACGCCGCGCAGGGCCAACGGGATCAAGGCGACGATGACGAGGGCGTTGAAGATGACCGCCGAGAGTATGGCTGAGTGGGGACTGGAGAGATGCATCACGTTCAGGGTGCGCAGCGCGGGAAACTGCGTCACGAACATCGCCGGCACGATGGCGAAGAACTTCGCGATGTCGTTCGTGATCGAAAACGTCGTCAGTGAGCCCCGCGTGATGAGCAGTTGCTTTCCGATCTCGACGATGTCGATGAGTTTCGTCGGATCCGAATCGAGGTCGACCATGTTGCCCGCCTCCTTCGCGGCCTGGGTGCCCGAGTTCATCGCCACGCCCACGTCGGCTTGGGCGAGGGCCGGGGCGTCGTTGGTCCCGTCGCCGGTCATCGCGACCAAGTGTCCACCGGCCTGCTCGCGGCGAATCAGGTTCATCTTGTCCTCGGGCGTCGCCTCCGCGAGGAAGTCGTCCACGCCCGCCTCACCCGCGATGGCTCGCGCGGTAAGCGGGTTATCCCCGGTGATCATCACCGTTCGAATCCCCATCGCGCGCAACTGCGCGAAGCGCTCGGCCATTCCCGGTTTCACCACGTCCTTCAGATGCACTACCCCGAGAAGCCGGTTCGCGTCGGCGACCACCAATGGTGTTCCACCCTCGGCGCTAATCGACTCGATGACACCCGCGAGATCGGCGGGGGTGGCGATGCCAAGAGACTCGGTCCAGGCCAGTACCGCGCTACCGGCACCCTTACGGATACTGCGGCCCGCGACGTCGACCCCGCTCATGCGCGTGTGAGCGCTAAAGGCGATGAGCGTCGCCTCGCCGGGCAGTTCGTCGGAGACCTCGTGCGTTGCGCGAACTAATTCCACGATCGAGCGGCCCTCGGGTGTCTCGTCGGACAGGCTCGACCACAGGGCCGCCTCGGCGAGGGCCGTGACCTCGGCACCGCCGACGGGGATCAGCTCGACGGCCCGTCGATTGCCGAACGTGATTGTGCCGGTCTTGTCGAGCAAGAGCGTGGAGCAGTCGCCCGCGGCCTCGACGGCGCGCCCCGACGTGGCGAGCACGTTACGCTGCACGAGCCGGTCCATACCCGCTATACCGATCGCGCTCAGCAGCGCGCCGATCGTGGTCGGGATCAGGCAGACGAACAGTGCGACGAGCACCACGATCGACTGCGTCGCGTGCGAGTACGCCGCCAGGGGCTGCAGGGTCACGATCACGATGACAAAGACGAGACTCAGCCCGGCCAACAGGATGTCGAGGGCGATCTCGTTGGGCGTCTTTTGGCGACTCGCTCCTTCGACGAGCGAGATCATGCGGTCGAGGAAGGTCTCGCCCGGATTCGAGGTAATGCGCACGACGATGAAGTCCGACAGGACACGCGTTCCACCCGTGACCGCGGAGCGATCGCCCCCGGACTCACGAATCACGGGGGCCGACTCCCCCGTGATCGCCGACTCATCGACGGTCGCGATACCTTCAATGATCTCGCCGTCGCCCGGGATGATCTCGCCGGGTCCGACTTCGCACACGTCGCCGATGCGCAACTCGGCCGACGGCGTGGCGACGACCGCGCCGTCACGGCGCACGCGAGCCACGGTGTCGGCCCTCGTACGACGCAGGGCGTCGGCCTGGGCCCGCCCCCGTCCTTCGGCGACGGCCTCGGCAAAGTTGGCGAAGAGCACCGTGACCGCGAGCCACGCGACGGTCACGCCCGCGAAGACGTTGGTCGCGCTCGTACTCGTGCGCAGGTCCTTGAGCCAGAAGAACCCGGCCAGTACGGTCACCACCTCGACAATGAACATCACGGGGTTTCTCACCAACGACCGCGGGTCGAGTTTGCGCAGCGCCTCGACGCCCGCGCGTCGCAGAAGGGCGGGATCCCGGTGCAGTCCAGAACGCGTTACGGGTACGGTACTCATGGCTCTCCTAGGCGTGCGTGACGAGGTGTTCGACGATGGGACCGAGCGTGATCACCGGAAAGTACGTCAGACCCACCACGATGACGGTCACGCCGATGAGCAGCGTCGTGAAGAGTGCGGTGTCGGTGCGCAGGGTACCGGCGCTATCGGGTATCCGACCCTTACGACCGAGTGAACCCGCGATCGCCATCACCGGCACGATGAGCGCGAAACGTCCGATCAGCATGCAGACGCCCAACGCAGTATTGAGAAACGTTGTATTGCCGTTGAGCCCAGCAAAGGCCGAACCGTTGTTGTTCGACGCCGAGGTGAAGGCGTAGAGCATCTCGCTGAGCCCGTGGGCACCGTGATTGAGTAGCGATGCGCGAACCGAGGGTAGGGCGAGGCTCAGCGCGGTGGCCACGAGCACGCAGGCCGGAACGATCAGGATGTAGAGCCCGATGAGCTTCATCTCGGCCGCCTGGACCTTCTTTCCCAAATACTCAGGCGTGCGTCCCACCATCAGGCCGGCAATGAAGACCGACAGGATTGCCAGAATCAGCATGCCGTAGAGTCCCGAACCCACTCCCCCGGGGCTGACTTCGCCGAGCATCATGTTGACCAGCAACACGCCACCGCCGAGTGCGGTGTAGCTATCGCTCATCGAATTGACCGCGCCCGTGGAGGTAGCCGTCGCCGAGGCGTTAAAGAGGGCGGACGGACCAGCGCCAAAGCGCACCTCCTTACCCGTCATGTTGCCCCCGACGACGGTCGCGCTGGTGTGCTGATTGATGCCGCTTCCTAACAGTGGATTGCCGCGGGCTTCGAGAGCCATGGCCGGCACCACCGAACCGATCCACAGCAGGGCCATGGCCGCCAGTACGGCGACACCCTGGCGTCGACGACCAACCATGACGCCAAAGGTCCATGCGAGGGAGAACGGGATTAACAACATCAACCAGATCTCGAACAGATTCGTGAAACCGTTGGGATTCTCGAATGGATGTGCCGAGTTGGCGTTAAAGAAACCGCCACCGTTGGTACCGAGCTGCTTGATCGCCTCTTGGCTGGCGACGGCGCCCCCGGGAAGATGCTGGCGCGCGCCGACGACCGTGTGCACCACCTGCGGCGCGTTCAGGTTCTGAATGACGCCACTCGCGGCGAGTACGATCGCGGCCAGCACCGCCACCGGCAGCAGGACGCGCACCGTACCGCGCACCAGGTCGGTCCAGAAGTTGCCCAGCGTCTTCGTGCGCGACCGTGATAGTGCGCGCAACAGCGCGACGGCAACCGCGATGCCGACCGCGGCGGACACGAAGTTCTGCACCGTAAGCCCCGCCATCTGCGTGAACAGTGACATCGCCGTCTCGCCGCTGTAGTTCTGCCAATTGGTATTGGTCACGTAGGACACGGCGGTATTCCACGCGAGCGGCGCGCTCGCTAGACCGACGTGGCCCGGGTTGAGGGGAAGCCACTCCTGAAGTCGCTGAATCCCGTAGAGCACGAGTACCGACACCGCTGAAAACGCGAGCAGACTCGTGAGATACCCGCGCCACGACTGTTCGGACTCGGGGTCCACCCCGCTCGCGCGATAGATCACGCCCTCGACGGGTCGAAAGACGCGTTCGAAGCGCGACGTCGCGCCCGTGTAGACACGCGCCATGTAGCGGCCCATGACCGGTACCGTCAGGACCAGGGCGGCCACGACCACGAGCAGCTGAACGAGGTCATTGACGGTCACGAGAAGTGCTCCGGGAAGAGCAGCGCGTAGATGAGGTAGGCCGCCGTGGCAACTGCCACCAGTAGCGAGATCGCGTCGTCGAAGTTCATCGCCGATTCTCGGTCGTCTCGTCCACGTCGGTGTGGATCAGCCGTTCACATCCCTTCGCCAGCAGATTCATCACGAAGAAGAATCCGACGGTCACAGCGACGTACACGATGTCCTGCACAGCTGCCTCCTTGTCCGCAATCGAACTTACGAACGCGGCGGCGCAGTGATCGCTGTTTTTACGTTCTCGTCACGCCGTCGGCTCGGATTTCCACGCCGCAGTCACGCCGACGACGTCGCGGCGCGACGTCGAGCATCGCGTCGTGGCACCACTCGAGTGAGTTCATCGGGGGCCTGATCGCATCGCGGGCAACGCGTCGTTCACGGCTACGGCTTCCTACCCGATCACCCGGCACCGACTCCGTGCCGATCTGACGGCCACAAACGCGGGGGTAGAAGTCCGCAGCAAAGACGCTTGAACCCGCTAACGGCGAAGACCGTCGCCACACCTCGAAGGCGCCGAGGCGCTCAGGCGCCACCCACCGAGGTTGCGTACTCGACGGCGTTGGTGCGGATGGTCTCGCGGTACCAGGCGTAACTGGCCTTGGGCAGTCGGGTGCCGGTGGGAAAATCGACCCACACGATACCGAAACGTCGCGAGTAGCCAAAGGACCACTCGAAGTTGTCCAACAGACTCCACACGAAATAGCCCCGGACGTTGACGCCGACGTCGATCGCGTCGTGCACCGCCGAGATGTGTTCTTGGAGGTACGTGATGCGATTCTGGTCGACCACCGCGCCATTCGGGTCGACGTAGTCGTCGAAGGCTGCCCCGTTCTCAGTGATGTAAATCGGTAGCGGCGTGTATTCGTCACGTATCCGCACCAGCAGCGACGTGAGGCCGGTCGCCTGGATCTCCCAGTCCATCGCGGTCTTATCACGCCCTGGCGTCTCGAGAGAGCGCACGTGCAAGTCGGGGAACTGTTCGCTCCGCGCGACCACGAAGCCGGCGACGCGCGCTTGTGCCTCGCGCGACGAGTCGACGACGGTGGATGGGAAGTAGTAGTTGACACCGAGAAAGTCGAGTGGCTGCGAAATCCGTTCCAGGTCGCCGTCGCGTACCACGGAGAAGCCCGGCTCGACCGCGGCGTAGTGCTCGAGCATGTCCTCGGGGTAGTGGCCGTGGAAGATTGGGTCTAGGAAGAGGCGGTTGAGGTTGCCGTCCGCGCGCCGTGCCGCAGCGACGTCGAGCGGGTGCGTCGACCCGGCCCGGTGGTCGCCGAGGTTCAGCGTGACGCCGACCGTGGCCGACGGGACGATGGAACGCAGGATCGGTACCGCCAGACCGTGGGCCAGTAGGAGGTGATGGTTCGCCGCCGCGGCCGCGCCGATGTCACGCTGTCCGGGGGCGTGTTCGCCCGACCCGTATCCGAGCCAGGACGAGCACCACGGCTCATTGAGCGTGATCCATCGCTCGACGTCACCGCCGAGGGCGCCCGCGACGAGCTCCACGTACTCAGCGAATCGTTCCGCGGTGTCTCGTACGCGCCATCCCCCGTCGTCTTCGAGCGGTTGAGGAAGATCCCAGTGGTAGAGCGTGACGGTGGGTTGGATGCCCCGGTCACGTAGCCCGTCGACGAGGCGTCGATAGAAGTCGATGCCCTGCTGGTTCGCCGGTCCTCGACCAGTTGGCTGAATCCGGGGCCACGCCACCGAGAATCGATACGTTCCAACCCCGAGCCGCACGAGCAGGTCGAGGTCTTCGTCCACGCGGTGGTAGTGGTCACAGGCCACGTCGCCGTTGTCGCCGTTGAGCACGGCACCGGGTTGACGACAGAACGTGTCCCAAATGGACGGGCCGCGTCCGTCGAGGGTCGCCGCGCCTTCGATCTGGTACGCGGCGGTGGCGGCTCCCCACAAGAAGTCGGGTGGGAACGCTCGGGTTAAGTCAGAAGGGGTACTGCGGGTGGCGCTCACGGCTGATGAATCTCCTGTTGTGGGTCTCGATAGGTGCGATGGGGGAACCCAGTGAGGGACCGCGCCGGGCTGGAGGTGGCGTGGTCCCTCACTGGGCGAGGTTTAGGCCTTCTTCAGGCGCATCAGAATCAGGGGCAGCTGCGGGTCACCAGGTGACGGGTCGGCGTAGGGATTCTGCGGCGTGACGAAGCCGGTGAAGTGGGCCGTCGAATACTCGTCCCAGTCCGCCCCGTAGAGCAGCGGCGCCACGGGAACTTGGGTGGAGACCAGGTTCTCGAGCGTCTGGACCGCCTTCACCAGTCCGGTCTTGTTCGCCGGGTTGGTCGTGGCCAAGGTCGTCAACGCCTGCTGGGCGACTGGGGAGTTGTAGCGCCCGTAGTCGCTGTTGGCCGACGAGCCGATCGGTGCCGACTGGGTGTAGTCGAGCCAATTCTGGTACTGGACGTAGGGGCTCGAGCCGCCGTTGCCCCAGTGGATAATTGACTGGAAGTTACCGGTTGCCGAGTCCGAGTACCACTGCGATGCCTGTACGCCGTCGACGGTGGCGTCGATACCCTCGGCCTGGAGCTCGTTCGAGATCAGCTGACAGTCCGCGTAGTAGTCGGAGTAGGCCGTCGGATCCTCGATCGAGAACTGGATCTCCTTGCCGTTCTTCGCGTAGAAGCCGTTGGAGTCCTTCACGTAACCATCGGCAGTCAGGATCGATGCGACCTTCGCCGGGTCCGCGTGCGCCGACAGGTCATTCTTCAGCTTCGGGCTGAGGTACGAAGCCTGGTTGGGCAGAATCAAAGCGCTCGAGGACGTCGCCGGCTTCTCGTAGCCCGTCTCACCCTTGACTGAGAGGGCGGTCCGGTCGATACCGGCGCTGATCGCCTGACGAACGGCCGGGTCGCTCAGTGGTCCGTTGCCCGTCACGTTGAACTCCAGGGTGACCGTGCTGCCGGGCGCGAAGAACGTGTGATTCGTTCGCGGGTTCTTGTTCACGAAGATCTGGTTGACGTTCGCGATGTCATTGCCCGCCCAGGTCAACTGACCATCCGCGAGGGCCGTGGCGGCGGCGGTATTGGTCGAGTACGCGGGAACGTCAACGCCGCTCGCCGCAGGCTTGCCACCCCAGTAGTGCGGGTTGACCTTGTACTTGACCAGGGTCGAGGAGTAGCTACTCAATTCGTAGGGCCCCGTACCCACTGGATGGGTCACGATGGCCGTCGCCGGGTTGGCGATCTTTGACCAGACGTGCTGGGGAACGATTAACACCGAGCCGGCAATCGACGTGATGTTGAGATACTCCGGTGCCTGGTAGTGCAGCACGACCGTGTACTTCCCGTGCGTCGTGGCGTTGGCGGCCATGGTCGGCGCCCCCCAGACATTCGCGGCCGGTACCCGGTTGATGAGGTCAAACGTGTACGCGACATCGGCCGCGGTGAAGGGCTGCCCGTCACTCCACGTCACGCCCTTACGCAACTGGAACGTCAGTGTCCGACCACCGTTGGCCCACGCGTAACTGGTGGCGAGCCACGGATACTGGGTATTGGCCTTCAACGTGTCGAATTCGAATAGTGGTTCGTTCACCAGCGATCGCACACTTAACTGGGTTGCGAACGAACTTGAATCAAACGGGTTGAAGTTGTTGGTAAAGGTGACCCCGGTGTTACCTTCGAGCGTGATCACCGAACTGGTGCTCGCCGAAGCGGTGCCGAGAGATACCGCCGTTATGCCGAGCGTCAAGCACGACAAGGCGGTGAGTGCAACTCCTACTTTTCTATACATGCCTATCCTTTATATTGATAGTGTCCAGCCGGCCTTCGCCGACGACTTTTTGAACCGTGTGGGTCCTGATTGCCTGACGCGGGGCCGGTTGGACCTTCGCGCCACTTTTCGATCAACCGCGACGTTGCGCACGTGACCGATCAACTGCTCATCGTCATTTCTTCGTAGATTCCCCCTCTCGTTGGCGCTCTGGCGTCATGAGGTCGATCGACGTTGGTGCGTGGTCGGCGTGCAACCAGCACCGTGACACGTGACCGTCGCCGATCACGAACGACGGCGGGCTTTCCTGGCGACAGCGTGGCGTGGCGTGGGGACAACGCGGAGCAAACGCGCAGCCAACGTCGGCGCGCAGGAACGTTCGACTCTCGCTCGCGTCTCGATCAAGGCGCTGCGCTCCCGACGGGTCTGGCACTGAGGCGATCAGGAGTTGGGTGTACGGATGTGTCGGCTGGTCGATCAGCGCCGTACCGCGCGATTGCTCGACAACCTGGCCCGCGTACATGACGATCGTCTCGTCGGCGAGGTACCTTGCGGACGCGATGTCGTGCGTGATGTACAAGATGGCGAGGTGCTCGTGGTCCGCTAGGTCCTTCAGCAGGTTGAGGATTCCCAGGCGGACCGACACGTCGAGCATGGAGATGGGCTCGTCAGCGAGCAACACCGACGGCTGGACGCACAGGGCGCGCGCAATGGAAACTCGTTGGAGTTGGCCGCCCGAGAGCTCGTGGGGGTAGCGGTCGAGGAATCGGTCGGGCGGATCGAGTGCGACCCGAGCGAGCGCCGACCGGGCGAGTTCGCCAACCTCGGACTTGTGCGCGCCGTGGATGAGCAACGGGCGCTCGAGGCTGTGGCGCACCGGGTGCACCGGATTCATCGAGGCGAAGGGATCCTGGAGAACGAGTTGTACCTGGGCGGCGTAGTCCAGCGTCCGTTGGGCCCGCAGCGCGATGCTGCGGCCTTCGAGAATGAGCTCGCCCGCAGTGGGCGTCACAATTCGCGCCAACATCCGTGC
>JAJXTB010000030.1 GCA_021784205.1 Actinomycetes bacterium | reverse complement strand
CCTGGATGCTCGAGGCCTACAGCCGGCGCGAGGTGGCCGAGGAGCAGATGTCGGCTCTCTTGATGGCGATCTTCTTTCGGGGCCTCTCGAGCGGCGAGCTGAGCACCTGGACCGCGCGCATGATCGAATCGGGCGAGCGCCTCGACCTCTCGGGGCTGTCACGACCCACGGTCGACAAGCACTCCACCGGCGGCGTCGGCGACAAGATCTCGCTCGTCCTCGTGCCCCTCGTGGCCGCCTGCGGCGCCGCGGTCCCCCAGCTCTCGGGCCGTGGACTCGGCCACACCGGCGGCACGCTCGACAAGCTGGAGTCCATACCCGGGTGGCGGGCGAATCTCACCAACGACGAGATCCTCGACCAGCTCGAATCGGTCGGGGCCGTCGTCTGTGCGGCGGGTGCGGGACTGGCTCCCATCGACAAGCGTCTCTACGCACTGCGCGACGTCACGGGCACCGTCGAGTCGATCCCGCTGATTTCCTCGTCGATCATGTCCAAGAAGATCGCCGAGGGCACCGCTTCGCTCGTCCTCGACGTGAAGGTGGGCCGCGGCGCCTTCATCAAGGACTTCGATCGCGCCCACCTCCTCGCCGAGACGATGGTCGCTCTCGGCCGCGATCACGGTGTCGCCACCGTGGCGCAGCTCTCCAACATGAACGCCCCGCTCGGGCGTTGCGTCGGCAACGCTCTCGAGGTGACCGAGACGCTCGACGTACTTCGCGGGGGCGGCCCCTCCGACGTGCGCGAGCTCACCTTGGCGCTCGCGCGCATCATGGTCGATCTCGCGGGTCTCGACGTGGACCCGACGACCAAGCTCGACGACGGCTCGGCGCTCGCGACCTACCACGAGATGATTCGCGCCCAGGGTGGCGACCCCGACGCGGCGCTGCCCGTCGCCATCCAGCACGAGAGCGTTCTCGCGTCGCGCGGCGGCGTTATCCAGGAGATCGACGCCCTCGCCGTGGGCGTCACCGCGTGGCGCCTCGGCGCGGGTCGGGCTCGCAAGGAGGATCCGGTCAGTGCGGGCGCCGGCGTCGAAGTCCTCGTGCGCGAGGGCGAGCGCGTCGAGGCCGGTCAGCCCCTCTTCGAGCTGCACGCCGACGACGTCGACCACCTCGCGAGCGCCAGAGAGGTGATCGAGGGAGCGCTTCGCATTGGCGACGACGACGTCGCACCCGCGCCTCTGCTGCTCGCTCGCGTCGACTGACCCTGACTAGCCTTACGCCATGTCAGAGGCTCTCTCTCGCGAACTCATCCACGCCGCGCCCAAGGTCCTGCTCCACGACCACCTCGACGGGGGCCTGCGCCCCTCGACGGTTCTCGAGCTGGCCCACGACGCGGGGTACCAGGCGCTGCCGACCGACGACGCCGACGAGCTCGCGGCGTGGTTCCTCGCCGACGAACCGGGCGGCGACCTCGTACGCTACCTCGAGGGCTTCTCTCACACGGTCGCGGTGATGCAGAGCGCGTCGAACTTGACGCGCGTGGCCGAGGAGTGCGCGCTCGACCTCGCGCGCGAGGGCATCGTCTACGCCGAGGTCCGCTTCGCGCCCGAGCTGCACACCCGCGAGGGTCTCTCCCTCGAAGAGATCGTCACCGCGGTGCTCGAGGGATTTCGTCGCGGCGTCGCGAGCGCGGCGCTCGAGGGGCGCGTCATCATCGTGCGCGCCATCCTCTCGGCCATGCGCCAGGCCGACCTCTCAGAGACGGTCGCGGCCCTCGCGGTGGCCTTTCGCGACGAGGGCGTGTGCGGCTTTGACATCGCCGGACCCGAGGATGGCTTTCCCCCGACGCACCACCTCAGCGCCTTTCACCTGGTACAGCGCGAGAACTTTCACATGACCATCCACGCGGGCGAGGCCTTCGGACTGCCCTCGATCTGGGAGGCCGTGCAGTTCTGTGACGCCGAGCGCCTCGGTCACGGGGTGCGCATCGTCGACGACATCACGCGAGAGGGAGATCACGAGGTGCTGGGACGCCTGGCCAACTACGTGCGCGACCGACGCATCCCCCTAGAGGTCTGTCCCACCTCGAACGTGCACACCGGCGCGGCCCGCTCCATCGCCGAACACCCGATCGACCTGCTGAAACGACTGCGCTTTCGCGTGACGCTCAACACGGACAACCGGCTCATGAGCGGCATCACGCTCACCGACGAGTTCGTCTCGTGCGCCGACGCGTTCGGTTGGACCCTCGATGACATGGAGTGGCTGACGCTCAACGCCGCCAAGAGCTCCTTCTACCCCTTCGACCAGCGCCTCGCCCTCATCAACACGGTGATCAAGCCGGGCTACGCCGCCCTGCGGGCGCGCTAGACGCGCAGTCGCGCCGCGAGGTCGCTAGCGACGCCCGCGACCGCGGCGGCCAGGCGCGCGCGCGTGGCCGCGAGATCCTCGGCGGGCGCCACGAGCTCGACGTAGGCCTTCACCTTGGCCTCGGTGCCCGAGGGGCGCACGACGACGCGACCGTTCGCGAACTCGAGTACGACGCCGGGCGTCGCCAGGCCCCGCCAGCCCGCGGACAGGTCGAAGGTCGCCGTGACGACCTCCTCGCCCAGGCGTGAGGGAGGCGTGGCCGTGAGAGCCGCGAGCGCCTCGGAGAGTCGCTCGAGCCCCCCGGCGCCCTGGGCGCGCACCGAGAGCGCGCCGATCGCGTGCACGCCGAAGCGCGCCTCGATCTCATCGAGTCGCGCGAGTAGCGACGACCCCTCACGCGCGAGATGCGTCGCCAAGCGCGCGATCGCCAGAGCCGCCGAGAGCCCGTCCTTGTCGGCGACGAGTGGGTCCACCGCGAAGCCGATCGCCTCCTCGTAGCCAAAGAGGAGTCGGCGCCCGGCGCCCGCGCGCGAGATCCACTTAAAGCCCGTGAGAGTCGTCACGCACTCAACGCCCACGGCGGCGGCCATGGTGGCGAGCATCGAGGAGGAGACGAGGCTGGTGGCGACGACGTCACCGGATTGGGCCTCGCGCAGCAGCATGTCGCCGAGCAGCCAACCGATCTCGTCGCCACGCAGCACGCGCCAGCCACTCGGGCCCCTCAGCGCCACGCCGAGGCGATCGGCGTCGGGGTCGTTGGCGAGCACGAGGTCCGAGCCCGCCTCGTCGGCGGCCGCCATGGCGAGGTCGAGCGCACCGGGCTCTTCGGGGTTGGGAAAGGGCAACGTCGGAAACGTCGGGTCGGGAGCGAACTGGGCTTCGACGATCGAGACGTTCGCGTAGCCCGCCGCGGCGAAGAGGTCGAGCATCGTGGCTCCACCCACGCCGTGCAACGGCGTGTAGGTGATCGCGAGGTCGCTGTCGCCCACGCCGAAGCGTCCGACCATGTGCGTGCGGTAGTCGGCCACGAGCGACGCGTCGATCTCGCGGTGGTGTGGCGAGGAGCGATCGGCGAGGACGGGCTCGCCGGCGAGGGACATGAAGTGCTCCACGCGCTCGTCGTGCGGGGCGATGATCTGGGAGCCGTCGTCGCCGTAGAGCTTGTAGCCGTTGTCCTGGGGCGGGTTGTGGCTCGCGGTGATCATGATTCCCGCCGCCGCGCCCAGGCGCTTGACCGCGAAGGCGACGAGCGGGGTGGGCAGCGGCCCGGGCATCTCGTGGACGACCCAGCCGGCGCCCAGGAGCACGGACACCACCTCGTCGTTGAAGGCCTCGGAGCCGTGGCGCGCGTCACGGCCGACCACGACGCCGCGCGAGGGGTCCATGCCGCGCTCATCCAGCCACGCCACGACGCCCTGGGTCGCGCGCCGCACGCTCAAGCGGTTCATTCCCGCCGGACCCGCCATCACCTCGCCGCGCAGGCCCGCCGTGCCAAAGACGAGGGGGTGCTCGCAGTGGCGGGCCAGTTCGTTGTCGTCCTCGGCCGCGAGGATCGCGGCGAGCTGGGCGCGAGTCGCGTCGTCGGGATCGGCCTCGATCCAGCGCGCCGCGACGTCGCGAAGCGTCACAGGCGCGGCAGGACTCGAGAGAGCAGGTCGCCGAGGGAGGCCGCGGCGTGCTGACCCGCCTCGAGAACCTCTCGGTGGTTGAGGGCCGCGCTCGAGACGCCGGCGGCGGCGTTAGACACGAGGCTGAGCCCGAGAACCTCCGCGCCCAGGTGACGCGCCGCGATCGCCTCGAGTACCGTCGACATGCCCACCAGGCTCGCCCCCACGGCCGCGAGCATGCGGATCTCGGCGGGCGTCTCGTAGTGCGGTCCCCGCAGCCCGGCGTAGACGCCCTCGGCGAGGTGAGCCTCGTCGGCGACGATTGCGCGCAGGCGCGCGCTGTAGAGATCGGTGAGATCCACAAAACGCGACGGGCGGCCCTCAGCGACTGGGCCCTCGAGCGGTGAGGTGGCGGTCAAGTTGAGGTGGTCGCGAATGACGACGACCGAACCCGGGGTGAAGGACGGGTCGATGCCGCCAGCCGCGTTGGTCAACACGACCCGCGTCGCGCCCGCGGCGATGACCGTGCGAATCGGGTGCACCACGGCGGCCGCCGAGTTACCCTCGTAGAGGTGCACCCGGCCGGCGACGAGGGCCACGCGCCGCTCGCCCACGCGCAGAGAAATGATCTGGCCGTCGTGGCCGGGCACCGTGGGAGTCGCGAATCCCGACAGCGTCGACGTCGCGACCACGTTCGAGACGTCACCGAGAGCGACCGCGCCCTCACGCCAGCCCGATCCCAGCACGACGGCCACGTCGTAGGAGTCGTATCCGCTGCGCGCACGCAACTGCGCGGCGGCCGTCTCGGCGAGGGCGAAAGGCTCCATCATCGACCGATCGTATGCCACACCGTAGAGGTCTCCACGAAGGAGCGCAGCCGCGACGTGGAGGACTCCGCGTAGTCGCCGGCGCTCGCTCGCCGCACGCGCTTGATCGAGTCCGCGGCGCTCGCGGCGAGCTCGTCGTGGTGTTCGCCCGCGCCCTCGAGGTCGATGCCGTCGACATCCTCGTGGCTCGCGAGGGTGGGGCCGAGTTCGCCCGTCAGGCCGGAGACGACGTTGAGAACTCCCGCGGGCAGGTCCGAGGTGACCGACATCTCGGCGAGCAGCAACGCCGGCGTTGGGCGCCGCTCGCTCGTCACGGCGACCACCGCGTTACCGGTGGCCAGTGGCGCGAGAACGGTGTCGACGAATCCCTCGAAAGAGGAGTCCTGGGGGGCCAGGACGCCGATGACCCCGCTGGGCACCGGCAGTGAGAAGTTGAAGAAGGGCCCCGCGACCGGATTGGCGCCGCCGAGCACCTGGGCCACCTTGTCGGTCCATCCCGCGTACCACACGATGCGATCAATCCCGCGCGCCACGCTCGACGCCGCAGACGGCGCGTCGACGCCTTCGGCCGCGGCGACGTGCGCGGCGAGCTCGTCGCGACGCGCCTCAGCCATCTCGGCGAGACGAAAGAGCACCTGGCCCCGGTTGTAGGCCGTCGCCTTCCACCAGGCCGCCTGAGCGGCGCGCGCCGCACGCACCGCGTCGCGCAGGTCCTTGCGCGAGCCCTGGGCGACGTTGGCCCAGAAGTCGCCGGCGGCGTGGCGCACCTCGTAGCTGCGCCCGGACTCGCTGCGCACGAAGGCGCCGTTGATGACGAGCTTGTAAGTCTTTCTCACGTCGAGGCGCTCAGACATCGAGGTAGGCCTCCAGTCCGTGACGGCCGCCCTCGCGACCAAAGCCCGACTCGCGCACGCCCCCGAAGGGGCTCGTGGGATCGAAGCGATTGTAGGTATTAGCCCAGATCACCCCGGCACGTAGACGCTCGGCGACCCAGAGAGTGCGACTGCCCTTCTCGCTCCACACCCCGCAGGCCAATCCGTAGTTCGTGTCGTTGGCCTTGGCCACCGCCTCATCGGGTGTGCGAAAGGTCAGCACCGAGAGGACGGGGCCGAAGATCTCCTCGCGGGCGATGCGATGCGAGGACGACACGTTGGCAAAGATCGTCGGGGCGAACCAGAAACCGTTCTCGGGCAGCACACACGAGCTTGCGTAGCGCGTCGCGCCCTCGGCTTCGCCGGCGTTGGCGAGCTCGTGAATCCTCGCGAGCTGCGCGGCCGAGTTGATGGCGCCCACGTCGGTGTTCTTGTCGAGCGGGTCGCCCACGCGCAGCTGCTCGACCCGGCGCACGAGGCGTCGCAGCACCTCGTCGGCGATGGTCTCTTGGACCAGGAGTCGCGAACCGGCGCAACAGACATGGCCTTGGTTGAAGAAGATGCCGTCGATGATGCCCTCGATCATCTCGTCAATCGGCGCGTCGTCAAAGACGATGTTGGCTCCCTTGCCACCGAGCTCGAGAGTGAGGTGCTTGGCGCTCGAGGCCACGCGACGCTGGATAAGTCGACCCACCTCGGTCGAGCCGGTGAAGGCGATCTTGTCCACCCCGGGGTGATCGACGAGGGCGGCGCCCACCGCGCCGTCGCCGGTGACGATGTTCACCACTCCCGGCGGTAACTCGGCCTGCTGGAGAATCTCCGCGAGCACCAACGCGCTGAGTGGCGTCGTCTCGGCGGGCTTTAAGACGCAGGTATTGCCCGCGGCGAGAGCCGGCGCGAGCTTCCAGGCGGCCATCAGCAGTGGGAAGTTCCACGGGATGATCTGGCCCGCCACGCCCACGGGTCGCGGACTCGACCCGTAGCCCGCGTGCTCGAGCTTGTCGGCCCAACCCGCGTAGTAGAAGAAGTGGGCCGCCGCGAGAGGAATGTCAATGTCGCGCGACTCGCGAATCGGCTTGCCGTTGTCGAGGGTCTCGACGACGGCGAGCTCGCGCGCGCGCTCTTGAATGATGCGCGCGATGCGAAAGAGGTACTTCGCGCGCTCGGAACCGCTCATCGTGGACCACACCGTGTCGTACGCGTGTCGGGCCGCCGCGACCGCGCGGTCGACGTCGCTCGCGTTCGCCTGGGCGACGCTCGCGAGGGGGGCGCCGGTGGCCGGGTTGAGGGTCGCGAACTGCTCGTGGCTCGCCGCGTCGCTGAAATCGCCACCGATGAAGAGCCCGTAGCTCTCGCGCAGTCGCGCGATCGTCGACGACTCCGGCGCGGGGTCGTAACCGAAGGTGCCCAGCGGCGGCGTCGCGAGTTCGTTTTCAGCCATCAGTCCCCACTGAACTCTTCGGGACGCACGTAGGCGCCGCGGGTTTGCTTGAGACGCTGCATCAAGACGTCATTGAGCAGCGACGACGCACCAAAGCGGAAGGTCTCGGGCCGGAGCCAGGTGGCTCCGGCCGTCTCGTTGACGATGACGAGGTAGCGAATGGCGTCCTTGGCGCTGCGAATCCCGCCCGCCACCTTCACCCCCACGACGCGTCCCGTCGATTCGGCGAAGTCACGTACCGCCTCGAGCATGACGAGAGCGACCGGCGGTGTCGCCGCGACGGGGACCTTGCCCGTCGAGGTCTTGATGAAGTCAGCCCCCGCGAGCATCGCGAGCCAGCTTGCCCGGCGCACGTTGTCGTAGGTCACCAACTCACCGGTCTCGAGGATCACCTTGAGGTGCGCGGACCCGCACGCCGCCTTGACCGCCACGATCTCGTCGAAGACCTGGCCCAGGCGACCCGAGAGGAACGCGCCGCGGTCGATCACCATGTCGATCTCGTCGGCCCCGGCCGCGACGGCCTCGGACACGTCGAGCAGCTTGACCGCGAGCGACGCGCGCCCCGACGGAAACGCCGTCGCCACCGCCGCCACCGCGACGGAGGAACCCTCGAGATGCCTCTTCGCCCCCTCCACGAGGTCGGGGTACACGCACACCGCCGCCACGCTCGGCACGCTCAAGTCGCGCGGATCGGGTCGGCGGGCCTTGGCGCACATCGCGCTCACCCGACCGGGCGTGTCCGCGCCCTCTAGAGTCGTGAGGTCGATCATCGAGACAATGAGGTCGAGAGCCCGTCGCTTCGAGGACGTCTTGATCGAGCGCGTCGCGAGCTTGGCCACCCGCGCCTCGGCGCCCACGGCGTCGACACCCGCGAGGCTCGCCAACACCGCGCGCAGCTGCGTCTCGCTCGAGATCGTCGGCAGGCGTGAGGGATCCGTCAGTCGGACGCCGATGTCCGCTTCGCTCACCCTCAACGAGGACGTACTCACTGCGTCCACGCTACCAAGATCGACTCTCGGCCCCTCAGGCGACGAAGGGCGGCAGTTGGTGCGCGTCGCGACGTTCGCCCAGCGAGGGCGCGCCGGCGTCTTTGTCGCTCACGATGGCTGGCCCGTCGAGGGGCCAGAGGACACCGACCTCGGCGTCGAAGGGGTTGATTTCGAGTTCGAAGGGCGCGTTGAAGTTCGACGAGAGCAAGTACGCGAGCACGCCGTTCTCACTCGTCACGCAAAAGCCGTGCGCGACCCCGGCGGGCACGAAGACGCTGCGACCGACGTCGCCCGCCAGGTGCACCACCTCCACGGCCCCGAAGGTGGGAGAGCCCACGCGGATGTCCACGAGCACGTCGTCAATGGTGCCGCTCGCGCACGTGACGAGCTTGGCTTGACCCTCGGGGGCGATCGAGTAGTGCAGGCCGCGCACGGTGTTGTGCACCGAGTACGAAATGTTCGCCTGCTGGGCCGAGAACGAGACCTCCCGCGCGAGAAAGTCGGGTAAGCGGAACCACTCGCGAAAGAAGCCGCGCTCGTCGGACCACACCGGGCTCTCCATCACCCACGCGCCGGCGACGCCCAGCTCGACGTAGTTCACGACGCGACCTTAATCGGACGCCACCAAGCTTCGTGGTCGCGGTACCACTGCACCGTGGCGGCCAGACCCTCGACGAAGTCCACCTGTGGGGCGTAACCCAGTTCGTCGTGGATCTTCGTCCAGTCAACGCTGTAGCGCCGGTCGTGGCCCAGGCGATCGGCGACCGGCGTGACGCGCGACTCGTCCGCCCCGCAGAGCTCGAGGAGGCGTGTCGTCAGCTCGCGGTTGGTCAATTCCGTGCCGCCACCGATGTTGTAGATCTCGCCCGCGCGTCCGCGCTCGAGCACCGCGAGCACACCGCGACAGTGGTCATCGACGTGCAGCCAGTCGCGCACGTTGAGCCCGTCGCCGTAGAGCGGAACGTTGGCGCCGTCGAAGAGGTTGGTGACAAAGAGCGGAATGACCTTCTCGGGGAACTGGCGCGGGCCGTAGTTGTTCGAACAGCGCGTCACGCACACGTCGAGTCCGTAGGTGCGGTGGTAGGCGAGCGCCGCGAGGTCCGAGGCGGCCTTGGAGGACGAGTACGGCGAGTTGGGCTCGAGGAGGTGGTCTTCGCGCCACGAGCCCTCGGCGATGGTGCCGTAGACCTCGTCGGTCGAGACGTGCACGAAGCGAGCGACGCCCAGGGTGCGAGCGGTCTCGAGGAGCTGGTGCGTTCCGATCACGTTCGTCTCGTAGAAGGCCCGCGCGCCCGTGATCGAGCGGTCCACGTGGCTCTCGGCGGCGAAGTGGATGACGGCCTGGGCCCCCGCGAGGGCGCTCTCGCACGTCGACGCGTCGACGATCGAGCCGTGCACGAAGCTCACCCTCGGGTCGGCGAGCACGCCGGTGATGTTCTCGCGCCGACCCGAGTAGGTCAACGCGTCGAGCAGAACGATCTCGTCATATCCCAGGCGAGGGGCCTCGGCGAGGAAGATTTCGCTAAAGCGTGAGCCGATGAAGCCGGCCGCCCCGGTGATCACTGCGCGCATGGCGATACCTCGAATCTCGGCCCCAGAATGGCCTCTTATACTAATGGAGTGAAGGGAATCATCCTGGCGGGCGGCAGTGGTACGCGCCTGCACCCCATCACCCGGGCCGTCTCCAAGCAGTTGCTGCCGATCTACGACAAGCCCATGATCTACTACCCGCTGTCGACTCTGATGTTGGCCGGGTTACGCGAGATCTTGCTCATCACGACTCCCCACGACCAGGCGGCCTTTCAGCGCCTCCTCGGTGACGGAGCGCACCTCGGGCTGTCGTTGTCGTGGGTCGTGCAGGATCAGCCCAACGGACTAGCCGAAGCACTCCTCCTGGGTGAGGAATTCCTCGCCGGTGACAAGTGCGCGCTGATCCTGGGCGACAACCTCTTCTACGGACCCGGCCTGGGCACCCACCTCGCCCAGAACTCCCAGGTCGACGGGGCGCTCATCTTCGCCTACCAGGTGAGCGATCCGACCGCCTACGGCGTCGTCGAGTTCGACGACGCGGGCCGCGTGCTCTCCATCGAGGAGAAGCCACCCGTGCCCAAGAGCAACTTCGCGGTGCCGGGCATCTACTTCTACGACGAGCGCGCCTCGGACTTCGCGCGACAGCTGCGACCGAGCGAGCGCGGCGAGCTCGAGATCACCGCGCTGAACAACGCGTACCTCGAGCGTGGGGAGCTTCGCGTCGAGGTCCTCTCGCGTGCGACGACTTGGCTCGACACTGGTACTCACGAGTCGCTCTACGAGGCGGGTGGTCTGATTCGCACGCTCCAGCACCGCACCGGCATGCGCATCGGCGACGTGGAGCAGATCGCCCGCGATCAGGGTTGGCTCTCGTAGCACTCGCCTAGGGTGGGCTCGCACAAAGGAGCCACATGAACACCCGCGTAATCGCCGCGTCACCCCGACGCGTACTCGCCGACACCTTCTCGCGGTCTCTCGCGAGCGACATTGCCCTCGTGCTGGGGGGATCGGCCCTGGTGGGCGCGCTCGCCCAGATCTCGATTCCCCTCGCCTTCACGCCCGTGCCCCTGACCGGTCAGACCCTCGGCGTGCTGCTCGTGGGCGCGACGCTCGGGACGCGACGCGCGAGTGCGTCTCTGGCTCTCTACGTCGTGGCGGGACTCGCGGGCGTGCCGTGGCTCGCCGGGCACACGAGTCACGTGCCGATCGCTCTCGTGGGCTACCTCCTCGGCTTTCTCGCCGCGGGCGCTCTCACGGGCGCGCTCGCCGCGCGCGCTCAGGAGCGCACGGTGACGCGCGCCATTGTCTCGATGCTCGCCGGCGAGCTCGCCATCTACGCCGTGGCGCTGCCCTGGCTGGCCGTCTCGCTACACGTCTCTCTCGCCGGCGCGCTGTCGTTGGGGTTACGCCCCTTCGTCATCGGCGACGCGATCAAGGCCGCGCTCGCGGGGATCGCCCTGCCCGGCGCGTGGCGCTTCGTCGAGCGAACGTCGTCGCGCTAGAGATACTCGGGGTGGCCGAGGAAGGTCACCACGTCGCGGTGGGCGATCTTCTTGTGCGTGGCGAGCACGCGACGATCTTTGCTGGCCATCGTGGCGGCGACTGACAGGGCGCGCTCGCGCACCTCGGCGGGCGCCACGACGTCCTCGACGATGCCCGCGGCCTGGGCCTCACTCGCGGCGTATCGACGCGCCGTGAGCATGGCCTCGATCGCGCTCGCGCGCGGCAGGCGATTGAAGAGAATCGCCGCGAGCTTCTCGTCGAGGGGTAGGCCAATGTCGGCTTCGTTCATGCACCAGTAGCCGCGATCGGCGCGCATCACCCGGTGGTCAAACGCGCAGCTGAGCAGCGCTCCCGCGGCGAAGGTGTGCCCGTTGAGGGCGGCCACGCCGTAGGCCGGAAAAGTGAGTAGGCGACAGACCGTGCGGTGTAACTCCTCGATCGTGGCCGCGATCTCCTCGGGCCGGTCGCCAAAGCGCGCGAGATCGAGACCGTTCGAGAAGAACTTGCCCACGCCGGTCAGCACGAGGGCGAGGGGTCCCGACGTCGCGACGAGGTCGTCGAGCACGCCGTGCAGTGCCGCGAGTGAGTCGAGATTGACGCGATTCTCGCCGTCGTCCCAGGTGATCAGCGCCACGTCGTCGGTCACGTCAACGGAAAAGTACACGAGGCCGAGACTAGAGGCTCAGGGGACAGAGGACCCGTGAACCTCGAAGCTGATGTAGCGCGGGTCGATCGCGGTGGCCTCGACGACGACGGGTGCGCTGTCGCCACCCGAGCCGCGGTAGAGGTAGATCGGTATCGCGTGGGCGGTGTCGTGCGCGTCGACGACGACGCGGTACTGCAGCGACGCCGTCTCGAGGTGGACGTCACCTCCTGGTCCACCGTGCGCTGTCGCCGTGCCCAGGGGGGCGTAGCCCACCCAGCCCTGAGTCGACACCGCGTGGCTGAAGAGGCTCATCTGCGCAGCCACCTGGGATACGGCGGCGCGCGGCGAGACGAGCGGATAGGCAACCGGCAGCCCCAAGGTGAAGATCACGCCACTCGCCGCCACCACGTGGCCGAGCGAGTCGAAGGTGAACGTGTCGGCCAGATTCGTCGAGTGTCCCGCGATCAGGAGCGGCACCACCACCCGCGAGGTCAGACCCGACGAGTAGACGGGGACGCCGGTTTCCTCGCCGCCCAACTGGTTGACGACCTTAAGCGCCCAACGTTCGAGCGAGCTTCGACTGGGTCCGTAGGTTCCACCCGCGACGAGCGTATTCGGAGGAAACGAGAAGTTCCAGAAGTCAACACCACCTACGCGCTCGAGGGTGAGCGACGAGAACGCCTCCCCACGCGCCGTCCACGTGGTGCCACCCACGGAGCGCGTCGCGACCGGGCTGACCGGACCTACCCGCCGCGCGAGGGCGCGCGCCACGAGGGTGAGGACTCGTGGCCCCTCGGCCGGCGCACTGACGCCATAGGCCGCGAGCGAGGGCGCCTGAGCAGACAGCGTCGAGGCGACGAAGCGAGTCGGAGCGCTCGCCACCCCTGTTGCCGTGATCTCGAGCGTCGACATGTTCGTCGCCGCCGACGGCGTGACGGGCGCGGCGGCAAAGCTCAAGGGAGCGAGTGACGGCCCGGCACCCGCGATGAGGCTGATGGCCACGGCCATGACGGCGCCCGACGCGCCAAGGGCCGCGAGGACGCGCGCCTTGAACGCTCGCCACGAGGTCACGTGCGGGTAGGTCGTCGACACGACGCGCGCGAGCATCGCGTCGAACTCGCGCGTCTCGTAGGGCGCATCGCGCGCGGGATCGCTCGCCACCAAGCGCTCGAACGACGTCATCTTCACCACGACCTCTTCATGTCGGCGCAGCGCAAAACTTTCACCACGATGTCACCGCGTTCATCTGGGCCTCGAATCGCGCGCGCGCCCGGCTCAGTCGCACCGCCACCGCGTTCTCGCTGATCTTGAGGGTCGCGGCGAGCTCGCGAGGGCCCAGTCCGTCCCACGCGTGCAGGGTCAGGAGCTCGCGATCCTCCTCAGAGAGCGCCGCGAGCGCCGCTCGCACGCTCTCGTCGGCGATGACGCGATCCTCCGCGGAGTGGTCCAGCACCACGACGGGACGCGGCGCGTGCGCGGCCGCGCGACGAGCGCTGCGTTGCGCGTTACGCAAGACGTTGCGCGCCACGCCAATCGACCAGGCCACTTCGGCGCCCGCCGGCACGTCGTCGAATCGTCGCCACAGGACGATCAGCACCTCCTCGACCAGGTCGTCGAGGTCAGAGTAGGGCAGCGGGTAGAGCCGCCGGCGCAGGTAGCTTCCGACTTCGGGCGTGACTCGCTGGGCCAGCACGCGAAAGGCGTGCTCCCTGCGATGACCCATGTCACCTCCCTGTCCGACGCTTCACCCTTCTTACACGCTCGCCCAGGTCCGTTCGAGGCGTCGCGCACTACATTGGCCCTTGTGAGCGACTCTCTCGAACCCGACGTCAACGCTGAGAATCCCCTGAGCGAGAACTGGGTGTGGATTGGGGCGCATCGCCCCGCCATGCCCCGCGCGTTCCTCGAGCACCTGACGAGCAACTGGGACGAGGTCGCCCCCTCGCGCGACGAGCACGTCGCGGCCGCCCACTCTCGACGTCGACGCGAGACACTCGCCGCGACGTTCGCCGGCTCGACCCTCGTCATCCCGGCGGGCAATCTCAAGGTGCGCGCCAACGACACCGACTACCGTTTTCGACCCGACACCGACTACTACTACCTGACCGGCGATGACGAGCCCGACGGTGTCCTCGTCATCACACCGATCGCCGGAGGATCGCGCGCGACCCTCTACGTCGCGGCGAGACGCGACCAGCGCACCCACGAGTTCATCACCGACGCGCGCTACGGCGAGTTGTGGGTGGGGCCGCGTCGCGGGCCCGAGGAGGCCGGCGCCTACTACGACATCGAGGCCGCGCCCCTGGACCAGTTGGAGAAGGACCTCGTCGACCTCTCTTCCACGAGCATCCTCACCCACCGGAGCGTCGACGCCTGGGTCGACTCGCTGGTGGCCCCTCACGAGGACGACGCTCGTATCGGCGTCGTGCTCGCCGAGATGCGTCTCGTAAAGGACGACTTCGAAGTCGCCCAGCTCGAAGTCGCCATCGCGCACACGGTGAGCGGCTTCGAGGACGTGGTGCGCGCTCTGCCCGCCGCCCAGGGGCGAGGCGAACGCGTCATCGAGGGTGTCTTTAACCTGCGCGCGCGCGTCGAGGGCAACGACGTGGGCTATGGCACCATTGCCGCGGCCGGCGCCCACGCGACGATCCTGCACTGGATGACCAACGATGGTGCGGTGAACGCGGGCGACCTTCTCTTGCTCGACGCCGGCGTGGAGTGCCACCACCTCTACACCGCCGACGTGACGCGCACGATGCCGATCAACGGGACATTCAGCCCCGCCCAGCGGCGCATCTACGACCTCGTGCTCGCCGCCCAAGAGGCCGGCATCGCCGCGGTCAGGCCCGGCGCAAACTTCCGCGCGCCTCACGAAGCGGCGATGAAGGTCCTCACCGAGGGCCTGCACCGGTTGGGCATCTTGAGCGACCCGGCCGAGGTTTCCCTGCAACCCACCCGCCAGCTGCACCGTCGCTACACGCTCCACGGCGTGAGCCACATGCTCGGTCTCGACGTGCACGACTGCGCCCAGGCGCGCGACGAGCTCTACATGGGCGAACTGCGTGAAGGCTACGTACTCACCGTCGAACCCGGTCTCTACTTCCAGCCCCACGACCTGACCGTGCCCGCGGAATACCGCGGCATTGGGGTGCGCATCGAAGACGACGTGCTCGTCACGAAGAACGGCGCGCGCAACCTGTCGAGCGCTCTGCCGCGCACGGCAGATGACGTGGAGGCGTGGATGGCCGACCTGTGGGCGAGCGGAGCGACGAACCTCAGGCTCTAATTGCCCGAGCCGACGACGCGTCGCGGCGAGGCTCTCGTGCAACAAAAGTGGGTCCTACGCGTCCTCGCACATCAGGCAGTACCCGATGCTCGGCACCGTTTGGATGAGTTCTCCCGCCTCGTCACCCAGCTTTTGGCGCAGGCGGTGCACGTAAGTGTGCACGTACTGGGCCTCGTCGCCGTAGCCCACGCCCCACACCGCTCTCAGGATCATCTGATGGGTGCACGTGCGTCGCGCGTAGCGCGCGAGGAACGCGAGCACGTCGAACTCCTTGGTGGTGAGTGCCACGCTCTCGCCGTGATAGAGCGCGTCGTGGTGGACGAGGTCGATGACGAGTGCACCGCACGACAACGTCGTGGGCGCCGCCTCCTCCGAGCGGCCACGCGTCACCACGCGGATGCGCGCTTCAAGTTCGGGCATGCTGAAGGGCTTCGTGACGTAGTCGTTGGCGCCGCCGTCCAGAGCGGCGACCTTGCGATTCTCTGCCCCCGTGGCCGAGAGAACGATGATCGGCACGTCACTCCAACCTCGAATCGTTCGACACACCGCGAGGCCGTCGAGGTCGGGCAGTTCGAGGTCGAGCACCACGACGTCGGGAGCGTTGAGGGCCGTGGCGGCGATCCCCCGCTCGCCGTTGTTCGCCGTGACGACCTCGTGGCCCCCCGCTTGGAGACCCACGCGCAGCGCGCGCAGCAGCGACGGATCGTCGTCGATGACGAGAACCTTGGCCATCACCTCGCCTCTCGCGTGGCGACCGGCAGGGAGAACACGAACTTCGCGCCACCCCCGGGTGCTTCATCGACCCAGATCGTTTCGCCGTGCGCCTCGACGAACGTCTTGGCGATGGTGAGACCCAGCCCCGCGCGCCCGCCCTTGTCGAGTTGGGCGAAGCGCTCAAAGACTCTCGACCTCAGGGCGAGCGCGACACCGGGCCCCTCGTCGAGCACCGCCACGTTGACCCGACTGCCCTCTCGAGTGGCGGAGATCACGATCTCGCCTCCCAGAGGCGAGTGGCGAAGTGCGTTGTCGATGAGATTGACGAGGACCTGAACGATGAGCGTGGGGTCGACGAAGACCTCGGGCACGTCGCGCGCGATGTCCACGCGAAGGCGATCCTCGCCCACCGCCGAGGACATCGAGTCCATCGCGTCGTGAACGAGCGACCACACGGACCTCACCTCACCGTGCACGCTGAGGACACCGGCTTCGATGCGGGACATGTCGAGGAGATTAGTGACGAGGCGCGTCAGGCGGTCGGCCTCGAGCTCGATGAGGCGGTAGAGCTCGCCGGTTTGACGTGCGTCGAGCGTCTCGGCTCGATTCACGAGCGTCGACGACGCCACCTTGATCGTCGAGAGCGGCGTGCGCAGGTCGTGCGAGACCGCGCTCATCAGTCCCTGGCGAAAGCGATCTGCCTCTTCGAGCAGGGCGCTCTGGAGGGCTTGCTCACGCAGGCGCGCTCGCTCGATCGCGAGCGCCGCGTCGTTGGCGAAGGTACGCAGCACCGTTGGATCGATGCGAGAGGTGGGTAACTCTCGCAGCGTGAGGATCCCCACGGCGTCGCCCGACGCCGACAGGGCGATCGATCGCAGCTCGCCGGGCGTGCCCGTGAGCGTCCCCACGCGTACGGGCTCTCCCGACTGAGGATCGATGCGGCGCAGCTCCTCGGGCGTGAGGTCCGCTCCGGCTGATGCCGCCACCTTCAGGCGACCATCGTCGAGCACGAGCAGGGCGACGCCCGTCACGTCAAAGGCCGCGTACGTCGTGGTCACGATGGTCTTGAGCAAGTGGTCAACCGGTTGGTCGCCCACGAGCAACTCCGAGAGCTCCGAGAGGCGCCGCGCGGCCTCGCCCCCTCGCGCGACGGCCACGCGGGAGCGCTGAAGGTTCGACACAACCCTCGCCACCAGGACCATCACGACCACGTACACCACGAGGGCTACCCAGTTCTGGGTCGAACCCACCGTCAGCGTCTGGTACGGCGGAATGTAGAAGAAGTCGTAGACGAGGAACCCGGCGCCCACGCTGACGATCCCGGCGACGAAGCCTCCCGTCGCAGCGCCGAGGACGACGGGTACGACGAGGATCAGCGACGCCGTGGACTCGGCCAGATGCGAGCGGAGGGGAAGCAGGGCGAGTCCCACGAGGACCGCGCCGACGACTCCGACCGCCACTCCGAGGAGATGCCTGCGCACGATCTCAGTATCCTACGACGACGCGTGGCGGGCGCATCAAGAAGTTATTCAGACGTCTCAGCCCCGAATTCAGAAGCGCGTCAGAACTATGCCCCGAGGATGGGGACATGGCAGATTTCCTCGTACTACTGGGCATCATCGCCTTCGCGGCGTTGATGCTGGGGCTCATTCGGGTACTGGATCGCGTATGAGTCTGACCCAAATCGTCCTGATGATCGTCGCGGGGGCAATGTTCCTCTACATCGGTTACGCGATGTTCAAGCCGGAGAGGTTCTGACGTGGGCTTCTTTCTCACCATCCTCGCGCTCGTCGTCACCTTGGGCGTGACGTGGCGCTACCTCGGCTCCTACATGGCGGCGGTCTTTGACAACCGCGTGCACTTCCTGGGGTTCCTCGAGCGCCCGATCTACCGTCTGCTCGGCACGCGGCCCGAGCACGAGCAGACCTGGCGCCGCTACGCGGGCGCCATGATCATCTTCTCCGCGGTGTCCATTGGCGCGACGTACCTCATCTTGCGTCTGCAAGGCTCGCTCCCACTCAACCCCCAGCACCTCGGCGCCGTGGGCTCGGCACTCAGCTTCAACACGGCGGCGTCCTTCGCCTCGAACACCAACTGGCAGAACTACGGCGGCGAGACGACGATGTCGTACTTCTCTCAGATCGGTGCGCTCACCGTCCAGCAGTTCGTCAGCCCCGCCGTGGGCATCGCCGTGGCCATGGTGCTGGTGCGCGGATTCGCGCGTCGGGGATCGGCGACGGTCGGCAACTTCTGGGTCGACATCACCCGGTGCATGATCTACATCCTGGTGCCGATCGCCTTTGCCTTCGGTCTCGTCTTCGTGGCCGAGGGAGCGGTCCAAACCCTGGCCGGCACCGTCACCATCCACGACGCCCTCAACGGTGTCGTTCAGACCATCCCCCGTGGACCGATCGGATTCATGGAAGCGATCAAGCAACTTGGCACCAACGGGGGCGGCTTCCTCAACGCCAACTCGGCCGCCCCGTTCGAGAACCCGACGGGCTTGACGAACTTCCTGTCGATCTACCTCTTGCTCGCGATTCCCTTCGCCCTGACCTACACCTTTGGCAAGATGGTCGGCGGCATACGCCACGGCGTCGCGCTGTTGTCGGTCATGGTGCTCCTCTTTAGCGTGTGGGTCGGCTTCACGTCCTACGCCGAGCACCAGAACAATCCCGCAGTCCAGGCCGCCGGCATCACGTCGACGGTGGGCAACACCGAAGGCAAGGAGGTCCGCTTCGGCGACACGACCTCGGCCCTGTTCGGCGTCGCCTCCACGAGCACGTCGACGGGCTCGGCCAACGCCGCGTACGACTCCTTCACCCCCGTAGGAGGGCTCGGTCTCCTGACGGGCATGATGATTGGCGAGGTGACTCCGGGCGGCACGGGCAGTGGGCTGTACACGCTGCTGCTGTACGCGATCATCGCCGTGTTCCTTGGCGGACTCATGATCGGGCGAACCCCCGAGTACCTCGGCAAGAAGATCCAAGCGCGCGAAGTCAAACTCGCGGGGCTCGGCGCCCTCGTCATGCCCATCGCCGTGCTCATCCTCAGCGCCCTCGCGGTCTCACTCGTCGCGGGTCGAGCGGGACCGCTCAACCACGGGCCCCACGGATTCACTGAGATCCTCTACGCGCTCACCTCCCAGGGCAACAACAACGGTTCCGCCTTCGGCGGCCTGACGGGCAACACGCCCTTCTACAACATCGTGGGCGCCCTCGCGATGCTGATAGGACGCTTTGCCATCATCGTGCCGGTCCTGGCCCTTGGCGGCGCGCTCGCCGAGAAGAACGTCGTGCCGGAGTCCCTGGGCACCTTTCGCACCGACAGCCCGATGTTCGTCGGCCTGGTCATCGGCGTCATCCTGATCATCGGGGGCCTGACCTTCTTTCCCGCCATCTCGCTTGGCCCCATCGTCGAGCAGCTCTCACACGCGAGGTTCTTCTAGTGACTACCGTTAACGCCTCCCCCACGTCGTCGCACCGCGGCGTCGCGACCTCACGCAGCCTCTTCGACCCCGCGGTCCTGCGTCAGGCCCTCGTGGACTCCCTGCGCAAACTCAGTCCCGCGGTGCAGGTGCGTAACCCCGTGATGTTCGTCGTCCTCGTGGGCTCCGTGATTGCGCTCTTCGAAGCCGTCGCTCACCCGGGTGTCTTCACGTGGTCCATCACCGTCTGGCTGTTTCTCACGGTGGTCTTTGCGAACTTCGCTGAGGCGATGGCCGAGGGTCGCGGCAAGGCCCAGGCCGACACCTTGCGCAAGATGCGTTCAGAGACCGAAGCGCGCCGGCTGCGTGACGACGGAACCGAGGAGCTGGTCGCGGCCGCAACCTTGCAAAAGGGCGACGTGGTCGTCTGCGAAGCCGGCGACCTCATTCCCTCCGACGGCGAGATCATCGACGGCATTGCCTCCGTTGACGAGTCGGCGATCACCGGAGAGTCCGCGCCGGTCATTCGCGAGTCCGGCGGCGACCGTTCCGCCGTGACCGGGGGAACCAAGGTGCTGTCGGATCGCATCACGATTCGCATCACCGCCGAGCGCGGTCACACCTTCATCGACCGCATGATCGCGCTCGTCGAGGGGGCGAACCGTCAGAAGACGCCCAACGAGATCGCGCTGACCATTCTGCTCGCGGTGCTGACCATCGTCTTCATCCCCGTCGTGGTGACCCTGGTGCCCTTCGCCCACTTTGCCGGCACGTCAGTGTCCGTCGTCATCCTCGTCGCCCTGTTGGTCTGTCTCATTCCCACGACCATCGGCGCGCTGCTCTCGGCGATCGGTATCGCGGGAATGGACAGGCTGGTTCAGCGAAACGTCCTCGCGATGAGCGGCCGCGCCGTCGAGGCCGCCGGTGACGTGCAAACCCTCCTGCTCGACAAGACCGGAACCATCACCCTGGGCAATCGGATGGCGGCCAACTTCTTTCCCGTCGGCGCCCACTCAGAGCGCGACGTCGCCGACGTGGCCCAGCTCGCCTCCCTGGCCGACGAGACCCCCGAGGGCCGCTCGATCGTGATTCTCGCGAAGGAGAAGTTCGCCATCCGTGAGCGCCAACTCGAGGCCGACCACGTCTTCGTGCCCTTCTCGGCGAACACGCGCATGTCGGGTCTCGATCTCGGCGAGCGACGGGTGCGCAAGGGCGCGGCGGACTCGCTGAAGCGCTGGATCACCGAGCAAGGAGCGAGCGTGCCCGCCGATCTCGACGACATTGTTGAGAAGGTGGCGCGTTCGGGGTCGACGCCGCTCGTCGTCGCCGACGGCGCCGACGTCGTGGGGGTTATCGAACTCAAGGACATCGTCAAGACGGGCATCAGCGAGAAGTTCAACGAGATGCGCCGGATGGGCATTCGCACGATCATGATCACGGGTGACAATCCGCTCACCGCGGCCGCCATTGCCCAAGAAGCCGGTGTGGACGACTTCCTCGCCGAGGCGACGCCCGAGACGAAGATGACGCTCATCAAGAAGGAACAAGAGGGCGGCAAACTCGTCGCCATGACCGGCGACGGCACGAACGACGCGCCGGCCCTCGCCCAGGCTGACGTCGGCGTCGCCATGAACACCGGCACCACCGCGGCCAAGGAGGCCGGCAACATGGTGGACCTCGACTCGAACCCCACGAAGTTGATCGACATCGTCGAGATCGGCAAGCAGCTCTTGATCACGAGGGGGGCACTCACCACCTTCTCAATCGCCAACGACATCGCCAAGTACTTCGCGATCATTCCGGCGCTGTTCGTCGCGACCTACCCTCAACTGCGCTCTCTCAACGTCATGCACCTGCACAGCCCCCAGAGTGCGGTGCTCTCCGCCGTCATCTTCAACGCGCTCGTGATCGTTGCTCTGATTCCGCTCGCCCTTCGTGGCGTGCGCTTTCGCGCGACCAATTCGTCCGCGATCCTGCGGCGCAACGTCTTGATCTACGGCGTGGGCGGGGTCGTCGTCCCCTTCGTCTTCATCAAGCTGATTGACCTCGCCCTCGTCGGCCTTCACGTCTTCTAAGGAGTCTTTGATGATTGCTCACCTGCGCCGCTCTCTGGTGATGGCCCTGATTTCGCTGGTGCTGTTCGGCTTCCTCTACGCGTTCGCCGGCACGGGACTCGCGCAACTCCTCTTTCCTTCCCAGGCGAACGGATCACTCAGCGCGAACGGTTCCGCCCTCATAGGTCAGAACTGGACCAGCTCGAGGTGGTTCCACGGTCGGCCCGACGACACCGGCCCCTACGCCGCCAACGCGAAGGCGGGCGTCACCGGCGGCGACAACCCCCTCGTGGCCAACGGCGTCCACGGCGAGTCGGGAGCGACCAATCTCGGTCCGCGCTCCCAGACGCTTTTCGCCAACACGAAGGCACTCGTCGCCTACTGGCACGCCCGCGGTGTCACGCCTACCCCCGACCTCGTCACGACCTCAGCGAGCGGGTACGACCCGGACATATCGCCCCTCGACGCTCTCGCCCAGATCCCCATGGTGGCCCGGGCCACCGGCATCTCGCCCCGCGCCCTGCGCGCGCTGATCGCGCGCGAGACCGTGGACCCCCAGCTCGGCTTCCTCGGCAGTCAGTACATCAACGTGTTGGCACTCAACGAGGCGCTCGCCAAAATGGCGCCATGACGGCACTGGCGACCGGGTACCGCACGTCACTCGCCCTACCCACCGAGGCAACGTCACGGCCACCTCATGGACGTGACGAACGCACACGGTACTCCCTCTCTGGTGTCCCTCGCCCTGGCGCCTCCGCGACACCACGTGCCTTCGAGCACCATCGCTCTCAGGCTCGCCGACGTCGTCGCGCCTCTCGTGAACGTCGGCGAGGCATCTCTCGCAACTCGCGCGAGCGAATGCTCATCCCCTGCTCGCTCCGAGGTGTGTCTCGGGCTCTCATGTCGCGCACAAGGGTCTCGCCGTGAAGCGCGGAAGCCTGCGGGTCTACCTGGGCTCGGCCCCCGGCGTAGGCAAGACCTACCGCATGCTCGACGAGGGGTGGCGTCGGCGCGAACGCGGCACCGACGTCGTCGTCGGTGTCGTCGAGACTCACGACCGCCCCCTCACCGCCGCGCAACTGCGCGACCTCGAAGTCGTTCCCCGCGCGGTGCGCGAGTATCGGGGTACCCGCC
>JAJXTB010000029.1 GCA_021784205.1 Actinomycetes bacterium | reverse complement strand
TGCGGAGAGCGGGTGACGGGAATCGAACCCGCATGGCCAGCTTGGAAGGCTGGAGCTCTACCATTGAGCTACACCCGCGCGCCCCGAAGGACTTGGACCAGTCTACCGGGGCTGATCCATCGGCCGAAGGCCCACTGGATGACGACGACGTAGTCGACCCTGTCCGATTGCCGCACCCACCAGTACGATCGCGCCACCGACGGGCTCGAACCAGTAGAGGGGCTCGTGCAAGATGCTGACGCCGGCGAGGATCGCCACGATCGGCGTGAGATATGTCACGGTGCTCGCCATCGCGCCGCCGGCGGCCGCGATGACCTCGAAGTTCCACATGTAGGCAAAGCCGCTGCCGATGGCGCCGAGCAGCAGAAGGCTCACGAGCGACCCCGTAGTGGGCGCGTGACCGTTGAGGCCGTCCAGGGCGAAGGCCGGAGCGAGGAAAATCGTCGCGAGGATCATTTGGGCGCTGGCGAGAGACGACGGCGCGAGGTCGCGCGGCGTGAGGTGACGACGGATGTAGGGGAAGGTCACGCCGTACAGGCTGACCGCGAAGCCGAGCGCCGTTACCGCCACCCACGAGGTTGCGCCCACACCACGCCAGACGCCAAGGAGG
Organism: Actinomycetes bacterium; assembly: GCA_021784205.1. The sequence goes on along the minus strand of JAJXTB010000029.1, from coordinate 21,801 downwards.
ACGACGACGCCGACGAGGCCCACCGCCATTCCCAACACTTGCGCGTGCGTGACCGGCTCGTCGCGAAAGATGACCGAGATGAAGAAGAGAGAGGTGAGCGGCGTCAGCGAGTTCACCAGTCCGGCGAGAATCGACGTCGACCGGGTCTCAGCGAAGGCGAAGAGTATTCCCGGGCCGACGTTGAAGATGAGGGCGATCACGGCGAGGTGGATCCACACAGGGCCCCGCGGCGGGAGTCGCACGCCGCGCACGCGCGAGATCGCGAGCAGCGTGAGGGCTCCGAGCAGCCAGCGCGAGAAGGCGACGCCCACGGGAGTGAGAAACGTGAGCGATTGTTTGATGAAGAGAAACGAGCATCCCCACGCGAGTCCGATGGCCACGTAGCGCGGGACCCACTTCGCGGCAGCACTCGAGGTCACGAAGGAAGTGTACGAGGGCCGATCTAACGTGGAGGCGTGGCGTTGGCGTTATACGACGAGTTGGGCGAGTCGTTCTTCATCGAGCTGGTGGACGCCTTCTACGAGCACGTCGTACTCGATCCGATCCTGAGGCCCATGTACCCCGAGGATCTCAGCGAGTCTCGCCGGCACCTTCAACTCTTCTTGATCCAGTACTGGGGCGGACCCACCACCTATAGCGACGAGCGGGGACATCCCAGACTGCGCATGCGACACGTGCCCTTCACGATTGACGACGAGGCGCGCGAGGCGTGGCTGGGCGCGATGCGCGCCGCGATGGCGACCCTGGCGGATTCGCTCTCGCCCGAGCAGGCGCGCGAGCTCGATGACTACTTCGTCATGGCGGCGAGAACCCTGCGAAATACCTAGGTGACGTCTCGGTGACGAAGCGCGCAACGGGGCCACGAAGTCTTTAGCCTGGTAGGTATGGGTCGACGAGTGACGGTCCGAGACGGCGAGGCGCGCGTCGTGAGTGTGACACCGGTGGGCCGCGGCCTCGCGCGGCCCCTGCTCGCTCTCGTCACGGCGATCGTCCTCGTTGACTACGGCGCGGCGCACTACTCCTCTGTCCACGCGCACCGTCTGCTCCTCGGCGCGCTGCTCGTCGGGCCGAGCGCGCTGCTCGTCATCACCCGGGTGTGGCAGTGGCGCTCGCACAAGATCCACGTGACCAGCCAGCGCATCGTCATCGAGGGTGGCGCCGTGCGTCACTATCTCCACTCGATCGAGTTCATGGACGTGCTCGCTACTCGCGTCGAGCAGCGCGTCGGTGAGCGATTGAGCCGGCGCGGTGAGCTGTTCGTTGAGACGCTGGCGGGTTCGATGTACGTGGGGCGGGTGCGTCATCCGGCGGCCCTGGCCCGTTTGATCGATCGCGAGCGGGCGCGACGCGCCCACGACCTCGCTGTCCAGGGAACCGAGTTCAACTTCGAGGCCGTGGCGCCTCCCGGCTTCTACGAGCCGCCCGCACCGACCGAGTGGCGTTCGAGGTCGTTGTCCAACCGATACCGTGAGTGAGTGACTACTCGCTATCGCTGCAGCGCCTGCGGCAACCTGACTCGTTTCGACGTCGTGGAGACGACGTCGGTGCGCTCCTTCTACCACTTCACCGTGGGCGGTGACCTGTCGATCGAAGAGCCAGAGGTAATCACGCGCACGATCGATTCGGTGATCTGCCGCTGGTGCGGCCACGGGCGAGGTGTGGAGGAAGTCACCGAGGACGCCTGATGGAGCTGCGCAGCGTCGACGCTCCGCGAGAGCGCCCGGCGCCGGCGGGATTTCGCGGCCGCGACGCGGCGGGGGTCGAGGTCGAGCGCACGTTCACCCGCGCGACGGTTGTGGTCGCGGTCAAGCCCCACTGTGACGGGTGCCGCGACTTCGTCCGCGGAAACGCTTCGCTCGGAGCGGTTGACGTCGTGGTGGTCGCCGCGGCCGAGGATGACTCGTGGCGCGACAGCGGTGTCGTCATCGCACCGGGGCTCTGGCGCGATCTCGAGATACGCTCGGCGCCGTTCTTCGTCCTGATCGATCCCGAGCGCGGAGTCGTCACATACGAGGGTTCCGCGTTCTCCGCTGCCCAGGTGGCCGCGGAGATCACCAGTCGCCTGGAAGCATGAGACGTTTCGTTGACCCGTGTCGATCCGGTCGACCACGCGAGCAGTTTCTCGGTGTTAGCGGCCCCGGCCGTTGCCGTTGAAGAAGAACAGTCTTGTGCGCCTCCCATCGGCGCCGCGCGGAGCGATCGAGGAGTAGTCGCTCGGCTCTTTTTCGAAGAGGAAGTGGTTCACCGACTTCCAGAATCCACGTGGAGGGGCAGGTCGGGGCGTGGGGACATCGTCGTCGCCCACGCCGTGTTCCGCCGGCTGGTCGAGAAAACGCTCGATGGGGTCGTCCTGGTCGGCCACGATCCTCCTCGCTTCGCGCCGTCGCCGGCGCTGAACTTGCTACACGGCTCCACGAGCGAACTTACTGCTTCGCGCCGCGTCGGGGCGTGGCGCGCGTGGATCGCGCCGTGCCGATCCGGACGTCACACCCGCTTGGCAGTGTCAGAGGTGAGCAAGGGGTGATATGGCACACGACATCGAACTATCCATCAGCTGCAGCGACTGCGTGCGACGCAATACGCCGGACTGCGCGGACTGCTTGGTGACCTTCGTACTCGGTGGCGATCCGGAGCACCTCGAGATGACGACGCGCGACGTCGACGTCGTCGAACTCTTCACCAGCCAAGGGATGATGCCTCACTTGCGATTCCAGCGCGACCACGCGGCGACGTCGACCCCCGACTAGGGGACCGCATTAGCGTGGTGGCCCATGGCGCGCCACCTCCTCGTGACCAACGACTTCCCGCCCAAGACCGGCGGAATCCAGGTCTACCTCGAGGAACTGTGGCGACGGCTCGAGGTGGGACGAGCCGTCGTTCTAACGGCCTCCTCGCACCCTGACGCGGCGTTCTTCGACCGCGAGTCCGAGCTGGTGATCGAACGAATCCCCGCCTCGACGCTCTATTTGCCCACGCCGAGGGCCAAGCGCGCGATCGAGGCGGCGATCGCGCGCCACGACCCGGAGCTCGTCCTGCTCGATCCGGCGTGGCCGCTGGGGCTGTTGGGGCCGGGCCTGTCGCGGCCCTACGGCGTGATCCTCCACGGGGCTGAGGTGACGATCCCGGCGCGCCTGCCGTTGGTCGCGTCCTCGCTGCGCCACGTGTTGCGCCACGCGGCGGTGGCGGTGGCGGCCGGCGCCTACGTCGAGGGCGAGGCTCGGCGCTGCGCCGCCGAGCGCACGCCGCCGATCCTTCAGGTTCCCCCGGGGGTGGACACTGCGCGGTTCGTTCCCTCGAGTGCTGACGCCCGTCGCGAGACGCGGCAACGTCGGGGTCTTGCTGACGACGACCTGCTCGTGACCTCCTACTCGCGCCTTGTACCGCGCAAGGGGATGGACACGTTGATTCGCGCTAGTGCCCTGCTCGTCGGCGACTTCCCCAACCTGCGCGTACAGATCGGCGGCGCGGGTCGCGACGCCCGTCGGCTCGAGAAACTGAGTCGTCGAATCCACGCGCCGGTCGAGCTGATCGGTCGGGTGGCCGACGAGGAGCTGGTGGGCTGGCTCGGGGCCAGTGATCTCATGGTGATGGACTGTCGGCGCCGTTGGCTGGGACTCGAACAGGAGGGCTTTGGCATCGTGTTCGTCGAAGCCGGCGCCTGTGGTGTCGCGACGGTCGCGGGACGCTCCGGCGGCAGCCACGAGGCCGTCGAGGACGGCGTGACCGGTGTCGTCGTCGACAACCCGCGCGACGCGCGCGCACTGGCCCACACGATGGCCGCGCTATTGAGGGACGCGCCGCGGCGCGAGGCCCTCGGCGCGCAGGCCGCGCGCGTCGCGCGCGAGCGGTTCGACTGGACGGTGCTGGCGGCGCGCTTGAGTGAGGGCCTCGCCGACTTCGACGGCGACGGGCGCCACGTAACCTAGGTGTGGCGAGGAGGTGACGTGGTCCAACGAGCGAGGCGATCGGTGGTGGTCGATGGCCCGGTGGACCTCGTGTATCGCGTCGTCACCGACTTCGAGCACTACCACGAGTGGGCGAGCGAGGTGAAGCGCGCCGAGGTGATCGAGCGCGACGGCAACGGTCGCGCGCTCGAAGTCGAGTTCCGCGCCGCGGCGTTTGGCCGCTCGACGACCTACGCGTTGCGCTACGACTACAGCCGCGCACCTGAGGAACTGGCCTGGATTCAGGTGAGCGGCGACATCACCGAGTCCCTCAACGGCCGCTACCTTTTCGAACCCGACGGTGCGACCACCCGGGTCACCTACGACCTCGAGGTCGAACTGCGCGTGCCGATCCCGCCGTTCATCCGTTCGCGCGCGGCTCAGAGGATCCAGAGCGACGCCCTGGGCGAGCTGAAGGCGCGGGTCGAGTCGTTGCGATGAACGATCTCGCCATCGGCGTGGACGTCGGGGGGACCAAGTCCCTCGCGCTGGTTCTCGGCGCCGACGGCGCAGTGCTCGCGAGTTCGCGTGTTTCGAGTCGCGCGACGAGCGTCGACGCGTTGGTCGACTCGCTCGCCCGCCAGGTTGAGGACGTGGCCTCTCGCTGCGGCGCCGACGCGAGCGCCGCGCCCCTTGGACTGGGACTGGCCGGAATGGTGGCTAGAAACGGCCACTTCGCCTTCTCCCCGCACCTGCCCGGTGCGAGCGGTTCGGATGTGGGCGCGAGCCTCGCGACAGCGCTGGGGCGCGGCAGCGTGGTGGTTGACAACGACGCCAACCTCGCGGCTCTTGCCGAGGGGCACTGGGGCGCGGCCCGCGACGAGACCAACTACGTGATGATCACGCTCGGAACGGGGATCGGTGGCGGGATCGTCGCCGACGGCCGTCTTCTACGCGGGGCCGCGGGATTCGCGGGCGAGATCGGGCACATGACGCTGGTCGCTCGCGGCGAACCCTGCCCCTGCGGGGGGAGAGGTTGCTGGGAGCGCTACGCGTCGGGCACGGCGCTCGCGCGTCTGGCGCGCGAGGCCGCTCGCGAAGGTCGTCTCGACGTCGCGAAGTTCTTGGCCGATCCGACCGGCGAGGAGGTCGCCGCCGCCGCCGATCACGGTGACGAGGGTGCCCGAGCTCTGCTCGAGGAGATGGGCTGGTGGCTGGCGGCCGGGCTCGCCAACCTGGCGGCGATCCTCGACACATCGTGCTTCGTGGTCGGAGGGGGACTCTCGGCCCTTTCGGCCCACCTCCTGCCGAGCGCGAGGCGCCACCTCGTTGAACTGACCGAGGGAGCCGTGGCGCGAGCTGACCTGCGGGTCCTCGAGGCCACACTCGGCCCGAGCGCGAGCGCGATCGGTGCCGCCCTGGCGGCGAGGATGGAGACATGAAGATCGGACTCTTGCTACCTACTTTTGAGGTGGGCGCGCGCCACGCCCTCGACGTCGCGGCCGAGGCGGCCGAGTCGGGACTCGACGGCGTCTTCGCCTACGACCACCTCTGGCCGATGGGCTCGCCGGCGCGCCCCGCGCTCGCGCCGTTCCCGGTGCTCGCGGCCGTGGCCGCGCGCCACGAGATCTGCGTGGGCCCCCTCGTCGCGCGTGTGGGACTCTTTGGCACAGCGCACCTCGTCGAGACGTTCACAGCCCTTGAGGAAATCGCGCCGGGCCGCGTGATCGCGGCCCTGGGCACCGGCGACAAGCTTTCGGCCGCCGAGAACGCCGCCTACGGCCTGCCCGAGTACTCGCCCCGAGAGCGTCGCGAGATGCTCGGCGCGAGTGCAGCGACGCTCGCGCCGATGATGCCTGTGTGGATCGGTGCGGGGGCGCCGGCCACCAACGAGCTCGCCCGCGCACTCGGGGTGACGCTTAACATGTGGAACGCCACGCCCGCCGACGTCGCCGCGGCGGCGCTCGAGGGAGCGGTGTGCTGGGCTGGCCCGGTACCCAGCGACCTCGACGCGACACTCGACGCCCTCGACGCGGCGGGAGCGACGTGGGCGGTGCTGAGCCCGCACGCGCACGTCGCAGATCTGGCGAGGTGGCGCCGCACCCGCTGAGTCACTACATTTCTTTGATGGAATTCCGTCGCATCACCGGCCTGCCCCCCTACGTCTTCGCGACGATCAACGCGCTGAAGGCCGAGGCGCGTGCCGCCGGGCGCGACGTGGTGGACTTCGGATTTGGCAATCCAGACTTGCCCAGCCCGGACGTCGCGGTCGAGAAGCTCGCTGAGGCCGTGCACAATCCGAAGAACCATCGCTACAGCGCGAGCCGCGGGATCCCCAACCTGCGCCTGGCCATCGCCACGCGCTATAAGAAACTCTTTAACGTCGACCTCGATCCGGACACCGAGGTCGTCACCACCATCGGGGCCAAGGAGGGCCTGACCCACCTGATGTGGGTCCTCCTGGGTCCCGGCGACACGGCGATTGTGCCGAGTCCGAGTTATCCCATCCACCTCGCCGGTCCGGGATTCGCTGGCGCCGAGGTGATCACGGTGGCCATGAAGGACCCGGCTTCTGATGAGACCGACCCGGGTGACGCGTTCTTCGCCGGACTCCTCGAGGCCTGGGACCGGGCCCGGGTGAAGCCCCGTGTGATCATTTGCTCCTTTCCCCACAACCCGACGAGCGCGTGTGTGGATTACGCGTTCATGGAACGCCTCGTCAACTTCGCCCTCGAGCACGACGTGATCGTCTGTCACGACTTCGCCTACGCCGACCTGGGCTTTGACGGCTACAAGCCGCCCTCGATCCTTGAGGTCCCGCGGGCCAAGGAATGCTGTGTGGAGCTCTACACGTTGACCAAGTCGTTTTCGATGGCCGGCTGGCGCGTCGGGTTTCTCGTCGGCAACGCCGAGGTCGTGGCGGCGCTGACCAAACTGAAGAGCTACCTCGACTACGGCACGTTCCAACCGGTGCAGATCGCAGCGATCGTCGCCATGAACGAGGCGAGCGACTACCCCGAGCACCTGCTCGCGATCTACCAGTCGCGCCGCGACGCGTTGATCGACGGGCTCAATCGGATCGGCTGGGAGGTCGCGGCCCCGCGCGGCTCGATGTTCGTCTGGGCGCCGATCCCTGAGGGCTATCGCGAGATGGGCTCGCTGGGATTCGCGCGCCACCTGATCGAAGAGGCCGACGTGGCCACGAGCCCCGGCGTGGGTTTCGGAGAGGGCGGCGACGGCCACGTGCGCTTCGCCCTGATTGAGAACGAGATGCGCACCCACCAGGCGGTGCGCTCGCTCAAGAAGTTGATCGAGGCGCGCCGCTAGGGCCGGCCCGCGCCGGGCACGGCCACCGCGACGGCCTCGACGTGACCCGCGCGCTGCTCGGCGACGACGAAGCGATCGCTGGTCGGTGCGGTCATTACGTAGAGCGTCGAACGGTCCTCGCCGCCGAGCATGCAGGCGAAGGCGTGCTGGGACGTCGTGGCGCGCGCGGTCACCTCACCTCCCTCGCGAACGCGCAAGCACTCGTTGGCCAGCGCGTTGGCCAACCAGATCTGGCCATCAGCGTCAAGGCACATTCCGTCGGTCGCCACGAACTCGAGCTGGGCCCAGACCCGTCGATTGGAGAGCGTCCCGTCGACGGCCACGTCGAAGGCGCTAAGGCGAAAGGCCAGGGTCTCGCCGACGATCAGGGTCCGACCGTCACCACTGATCACGGTCCCGTTGGGAAAGGTCATGTCGGGTACGACCTGCAGGATCGCTCCGTCGGCGCCGACGACGACGAGATTCGTAGTCGGCGGGGGACTCTCCATCAGGGCTGCGACCCCGTGTTCGCGCAGCATCAGGTCGAGGTCGAAGCCGAAGCTGCCGACGTAGGCGACACCGGAAGCGTCGTTCACCATCTCGTTGGTCCAAAACCCGCTGAGCGCGGAGAGATCGACCACGGTCTCACCACTCTTAGGACGCACCACACGCTGATCAGTCATCGAGACGCACCACAGCTCACCTTCGGGCGTCCAGGCGAGGCCTGAGGGTTGGCCGAGCACCTCGTACTCGAAGCGCTCCTCGTACCCGGCGGCGTCCATCGAGAAGATGGCGTGGCGGTAGAAGTCCGAGTACCAGAGACGGCCCTCGTGCCAGCGCGGCGACTCGCCGAAGCCCAGTCCCTCGCGCAGGACCGTCGTCTCGTAGGTCGTCATGTGCACCCCCGCGCTGACAGTACTCTCACGCGCACTCTCACGCGCGCTCTGCCGCGTGCAACCACGCCTCGTAGCCCAGATCTGCAAAGAGCGGATCCTCCGGGGTGAAGTCAGCCTGCGAGCTCCAGGCACTCGCCAGGTCTTCGCGTCGCCACAGGCCCACCGCCTCGCCGGCCAGCGCGGCCGCGCCGTGCGCGGTCGCCTCAAGGTTCGCGCTGCGTCTCACCGTCACTCGCGAGTTCGTCGCCTGGAGTTGTAACAAGAGGTCCATTGCCGCTGCGCCGCCGTCAGCGCGCAGTTCGCTGAGGCCGAGACCGTGGGTAGCGAAGGCGTCCGTGATCGCGCGAACCTGGTAGGCGAGGGCCTCGACGAGGGCCCGCGCGATATGCGCGGAGCCCGCCCCGCGGCTCAAGCCCGTGATCGAGCCGCGCGCGTCGGCGCGCCAGAATGGCGAGCCCAGCCCGGCGAAGGCCGGCACCACGACGACCCCGGCGCTGTCGGGAACGCTCGTGGCGAGCGACTCGAGGTCGCTCGAATGCTCGATCACGCCCATTTCGTCACGCAGCCACTGCACCGCAGCGCCGGCGACGAAGGAGGAACCCTCGTAGGCGTAGACGACCTCGCCGTCGTCCCAGGCCACTGTCGTGAGTAGGCCCTGGGCGATCGGAGGGACGGACGCGCCGGCGTTGGCCAGCACGAAAGCGCCCGTGCCGTAGGTGGCTTTGACCATGCCCGGCGAAAAACAGGACTGGCCGAAGAGGGCAGCCTGCTGGTCGCCCAAGACTCCGCTGATCGGCACGCCGGCGAGGCTCGCCACGACGTCGCCACTGACGAGCGCGCGCGGTGAGTTCGACGCCTCGATTGGGGCGAGCAAGGCGACGTCGACGCCGAAGAGCTCGGCCATCTCCTGCGACCACTGGCGCGTAGCGAGGTCCATCACGAGTGTGCGCGAGGCGTTGGAGGGCTCAGCCGACCAGGCGCCGCCGTTGACGTGTCCGCTCAGCCACCAGACGAGCCAGGAGTCGATCGTCGCCAGGCCGGGCGACGTCGCCGAATCCAGCACGCCGTGCTCGATCAGCCAGGCCATCTTGGTGGCCGAGAAGTAGGGATCGATCACGAGGCCGGTCACAGCGCGCACCCGGTCCTGGGCGCCGGCGGCGATCAGCGCCTCGCAGCGCTCTTTGCCGCGTCGGTCCTGCCAGACGAGTGCCCGGTGCAGGGGAGTGGGACTCTCGCGGTCCAGGGCGACGACCGTCTCGCGCTGGTTGGTGATCCCCAGGGCTACAACCACGTCGCCGCGCTCGCGCACCGCCCGGGCGACCTCGTCGAGCACGGCCTCGGCCAGGGAGGCGATCTCGGCGGCGTCGTGCTCGACCCAGCCCGGGCGGGGGTAGTGCTGGCTGAGTTCGCGGTAGGCGACGTCGACGACCTGGCCCGAGGGCGCCAGGCTGATCGCGCGCACCCCGCTCGTTCCGGCGTCGAGGGCGAGGACGTGGTCCATGGGCCGAGGCTAGTGATTACCGCGGAGAGTTTCGGTCTGCGCTGGTCAGGCGCGGTGGAGAGGAAATTGTCAAAAATGTAGTTGACGCCGTGTAATTACAGTGCTGTAATAACACAGCATCTTGCGACGTGTGGTGGTCGAACCACTACATATTGTGGTTATGGGGGGAATCGACGGGAGTCGCGACTTCGCGGACCCTGCGCGCAGGTGGCAAACGTTGTGTCGGAAATCGGGAGAAGAGGAAACAAGAAAATGGCTATCGCTCCGCAGCGGCTCGGAATCGGACTTCGTCGGTTTTTCACCACCGAAGATCGTCATCCCTACGACGAGGTCATCTGGGATCGGCGTGACGCGCGTATCTCGAACTTCCGCGACGGCTCAGTCGCCTTCGAGCAACTCGACGTCGAGGTTCCCGCCGACTGGTCCTTCAACGCGACCAACATCCTGGCCCAGAAGTACTTCCGTGGCACCATGGGCACCCCCGAGCGTGAGACCAGCTTGAAGCAGGTGGTGGACCGCATCGTCGACACCGTCACCGCCTGGGGCGTGGCGCGCGACTACTTCGTCGACGAGGAGGAGGCCGAGACCTTCCGCGCCGAGCTCAAGCACCTGCTGATCACACAAAAGGCCGCCTTCAACTCGCCGGTGTGGTTCAACATCGGAGTAAAGGGCGTCCCCCAGCAGGGCAGCGCCTGCTTCATCTTGTCGGTGGAGGACTCGATGCGCTCGATCCTCAACTGGTACACCGAGGAGGGCATCATCTTCAAGGGCGGATCGGGCGCCGGCGTGAACCTCTCGAGGATCCGCTCGTCTGCGGAGCTCCTAGAGGGCGGCGGCACCGCGAGCGGGCCGGTCTCGTTCATGCGCGGCGCCGACGCGTCGGCCGGCACCATCAAGTCCGGCGGCAAGACGCGCCGTGCGGCCAAGATGGTCATCCTCGACGTGGATCACCCCGACGTCGAGGAGTTCATCTGGTGCAAGGCCAACGAGGAGAAGAAGGCCCGCGTGCTGCGCGACGCCGGCTTTGACATGGACCTCGACGGCAAGGACATCCACTCGATTCAGTACCAGAACGCCAACAACTCGGTGCGCGTCTCGGACGAGTTCATGCAAGCCGTCCTCGACGACGGCGACTGGAACCTGACCGCGCGCGGCGACGGCTCGGTGATCCAGACGGTCAAGGCCCGCGACGTCTGGCACCAGATCGCGCGCGCCGCTTGGGAGTGCGCCGACCCGGGTCTGCAGTTCGACACGACGATCAACAAGTGGCACACCTCCTCGGTGACCGGGCGCATCAACGGTTCGAACCCCTGCTCGGAGTACATGCACATCGACAACTCCGCCTGCAACCTGGCCAGCCTGAACCTGATGAAGTTCCTGCGCGAAGACGACACCTTCGACGTCGAGGCCTTCAAGGCCGCTATCGAGGTCCTCTTCACCGCCCAGGAGATCATCGTGGGCGACGCCGACTACCCGACTGAAATGATCGGGGTCAACTCGCGCAAGTTCCGCCAACTCGGACTGGGGTATGCGAACCTAGGTGCTCTGCTGATGGCCTCGGGCCTCGCGTACGACTCCGACGCCGGTCGCGCCTGGGCCGCGGCGATCACCGCTCTGATGACGGGCCACGCCTACGCGACGAGCGCGCGCACCGCCGGGCGGATGGGACCCCACGAGGGCTTCGCCGAGAACGCGGTGCCGATGCTCAACGTCTTGCGCATGCACCGCGACGCGGCCTACCAGATCGACGAGTCGCTCGCGCCGGCCGAACTGCTGCGCGCCGCCCAGCACGCCTGGGAGGAGGCGGTCGACCTCGGCACGCGCCACGGCGTGCGCAACGCCCAGGCCTCGGTACTCGCGCCGACCGGCACCATCGGCCTGCTGATGGACTGTGACACCACGGGCATTGAGCCCGACTTGGGGCTGGTCAAGTTCAAGAAGCTCGTCGGCGGCGGCAACATGTCCATCGTCAATCAGACGGTGCCGCGCGCGCTGCGCAAGCTCGGCTACAACGAGGCCGAGATCGCCGCAATCGACGCCTACATCGACGAGCACAAGTCGATCGTCGGTGCCCCGGCGCTGAAGAACGAGCACCTGCCCGTCTTCGCCTGCTCCATGGGCGACAACACGATCCACTACCTGGGCCACGTGAAGATGATGGGCGCCGTGCAGCCCTTCATCTCCGGTGCCATCTCCAAGACGGTCAACATGCCCGAAGAGGCCACCGTTGAAGAGGTCGAGGCGCTGCACATGGAGGCCTGGCGACTCGGCGTGAAGGCCGTGGCCATCTACCGCGACAACTGCAAGGTGGGCCAGCCGCTCTCCACGGCGAAGAAGGACGGCGAGAGCGCACCGATCGACGTCGTGAGTGACGCCCAGTCCGCCGAGCTCTACGCGAAGATCGCCAAGCTCGAGGCCGCCCTCGAGATGGCGAAGACCACGACGAGCCACGTAGTGGTCGGCGCGGTGCGCGAGCGCCTGCCCCGTCGGCGCGTGTCGACGACCTTCGCCTTCCGCGTCGCGGACTGCGAGGGCTACGTCACGGTCGGCGAGTACGAGGACGGTCGCCCCGGCGAGGTGTTCATAAAGGTCTCTAAGCAGGGTTCGACCCTCGCGGGGATCATGGACGCGTTCTCGATCTCGATCAGCCTGGGTCTGCAGCACGGCGTGCCGCTCGCGACCTACGTGCGCAAGTACGTCAACATGAAGTTCGAGCCGTCGGGCATGACCGACGACGCGGACCTGCGCATCGCGACGTCACTGGTGGACTACATCTTCCGGCGCCTGGCGCTCGACTACTTGAGTCAGAGTGACCGCGAGGAGCTCGGCGTCATGTCCACCAGCGAGCGCATCCAGCCGACGCTGCCCGAGATTGCCGAGCAGGCCACGCCGAGTGTGGGCGTGAGCGTGCAGCCGACGTTGGTGGACTTCAGCCCGACGCCCGCTCCGGTTGCCGCGCCGACGCCGGCGGTACCGGTGGCACCGGCACCGCGCACCGAGAACCGAGACGCGCCGATGTGTTACCAGTGCGGCAACGTGATGCAGCGTGCCGGTTCGTGCTACGTGTGCTCGAGTTGTGGGGCTACTAGCGGCTGCTCGTGATGTGAACTCTCACCAAGTCACAAGGCGAAATTTCATCAAGTGACATGGGTCTTCTCACCAAGTGACACCAGTCTTCTCATAAGGTGACATCGAACCGGGCGGCGGCTCCCTGCGGGGGGCCGCCGTGTCGCGTCCGGTATGACTCACCAGAGCTCGTTCGCGCCGCGCGATTTACTGGCGCACCCGGCCGACTTCGGGACCGAGGCCGACGTCACCTGGTGCTACGCCCGGAGCCTTGACGAGGCGATTCGCCTCAGTCGGGCCATCGACTAGCACGCCCAGGCCCTCGGCGTCAGCCGCCTGCTGCGCCGCGGCCGGTACTCCATGACCGACTTGGCCAAGGCCCTCGGCGAGCGCCCCGAGACCCTCGGCGACAAACTCCGGGGACGCACCCCGGCACCCGAGCGCGATTTGGTGCTGTGGTCATGGATGACCGGCGCAGCTCGCGTCCATCGTCCGCTGCAAGAGCCTGTGGCGGCCAGATCTGGAGATCGGGCCGTAGCACCGCTTCCAGATCTCGCCGTCTTGCTGACTCGGCTCTGGTCCCGACCAGGCATGATGCGCTTCTGCGGACCCGCCACGGGCCATGCCGCCGATCGCCCCCCAGCCAGTGATTGCTTTCTACACAGAAACCTATACAGTGGTGGGCATGCCGCTACCGACTGCCCCTGAGACGCTCTCCATCACTGACGCCAGTTCCCGGGGCATCTCGGGCCTTGCTCGAGATGCCGAAGCGGGAGTGGCCTTCCTCGTCAAGCGCCGCAACTCAACCGTGGCTGCCATCATCGGCGCCGACCGCTTCTATGAGTACGAAGAGGCCGAACGCGACCTTCGCGACCTGTCACTCGTGGTGGCCCGTGTGATGAGCGACGGCGGTCGGCGTACCTCTCTTGACGACGTCATCTCACGCTTCGGGTTTGACCGTGCCGCCTTGGCGCGCGAGGTAGAAGAGGACCTCGCCGCGGGGCGCGATTGAGTCCGGCGAAGCCCCCGCAGGGCACCGGGCCAACACCCGCGCGCAGGGGACAACGCCACCCCCAAGCGACCAAGATCGAGGTCCGGTTCACTGACGCCGCGATTGACGACTTGACCGACTTGTCCAAGAAGAACACGCCGGCCGTGAGGTGGGCGCTCAAGAAGTGTCTCGTTCTTGAGCAAGTTCCCGAGGCTGGTGAGCCTCTCGGAGGTTCACTGACGGGGTTCCGGAAGATTACCGTCAGCAACCGTGATTGGCGGATCGTCTGGAGGGTCACCTACGACGACTCCGGAACGCCGATCGTTGACGTCGCCGAGGTCTGGGCGGTCGGCGCTCGCTCTGATAGCGAGGTCTACCGAGAGATGCGAGGGCGTGTGGCGTCGCTGCCCCCGAATCACCAGACCAAGACGCTGGCTGAGGTCATTGCGCTCTTGGAGGAGAGGGGCCGCCGCCAGCGGACCGGTCAGAAGCCGACCACCGTCGCGCCGCCCTCGCCGGCCGAGGCCTGGCAGGTCGCGGACCTGGTCAACCACGCGGAGTACCCGCTCGAGGTGGCCCAACAGCTCACCAAGGACGAGGCCACGAAGGCCTGGGAAGATTTCCGGCGTACGACCGAATCGGACTAGGGCGCGGGGCGGCGCGCGTCCCGTGGCCACGCCCGCGCTGCCGACCCCTATCGGCACCCCCTGGGCCGTGCGCCATGTTCCCGGGGAGAGGATGGCTGAGTTCCTTGCCTCGTGCGGGCCGAGCCCGCCGCGCTGGCCTCCGGCGCACAGAGCGGGTGCGCCACGCTAGGTAAGCGAGGCACCCTTTGTGAGAGATTCGCGCGGGAGCTCGACTCCGTAGACGCCCTTGACAAGCGGTAGGTGCTTCCAGTCGAACTCGAGCATCAGACTCGGTACGGGCAGACCAAAGCACCTCTCCCACTCGTCGGGAGTGAATGTCGTTGCGGGGACCGCACCGAGCGGGTAGTCCAAGACGACGATCGAGCTGAGCTGTGTCGACCACACCTCGCGTCCCCAGCGGTTCACGCCGGGGCGGCTGTGTGAAGGCTCGGAGACCGCCAAAACCCCAACTCCGCCCAATGCCAGCTGGCGTGCGAGCTCGTCCTTGGCCCATCGTGCATCAGCAACAGCGACAACCCCCGTCGCCTTCAATCCGGACGTGGTTATGTCGCAAGGACTCATGGCGCCCACCGTGTCGCTGGTTGGCCACCCCGCCATCAGCCTTAGGCCGACGTGGCGTCACGTCTCGCAGCATCCCGCGCTGGCGCGGCCTCCCCAGACCCCGCACGCGTGCCCGGCGTGTCACCAAATGAGTTTTCCAGGCGACATTTCACGCAAGTTCACACGTAGTGTGAAATCTCCCAAGTGACATGATCAGATTTCACCACGTGACATGGTTTGTTTCGCGAAGCGACACGGTCGCTTTCACGAAGTGACATTGTTCGACATCACTTCATTGTTTCAGCGTTAGTCGGGTTGAGGATGTTGAAGCGCAGAATTGACCTGTCAACTCGCAATCCGACTATCTCTAACGCGTCAAGAACCTCCGCGCGATGGGTGGTCCAGAACACGGCCCACCCATCGCGCCGAGTGGTGCGGAATCGGACGCCAGCCGAGACGTACTTGATACGTCCGACAGCGCGTGCTTCGGTGATCTCGGCGAAGGACGCCTCCCACGGAGGTACAGCATGCCGAAGCCACCGAACACTGGGCTGCATCTCAATCCTGTCTTCGAGGATCACCAATCGAACGAGCGGCCATGTCGCATTCAAGAATCCGGTGCGTCTGCCTCCGATGAAAGTTCTCAACGGTGAGCTCTCGAGGTTGGGCATGCAACCAGTATCGCCTCCAGGGATCACTTTTCCACAGCCCAGTGGACGGACGTCACCTGATGCAAATTCCATCTGATCGGCCCGATTCAGTCATGTCACCAAATGAGAATTCCCGGCGACATTCCACGAGAGTTCACACGTGATGGACGCTGTCGGCGGTCGTCGCAGTGCGTTGTCACCAGAGTCAGCACAACGGAATACCGTGACGCCATGGAATTTCCGGAACTGATCGTCGCTAATGCCGTACAGTGGCGGAATTGGTTGGGTGGCAACCACTCCACGTCATCCGGGGTGAGACTCGTTCTCGCCAAGAAGGGGAACACGCAGCCCACAGCGTTGTCGTACGGTGAGGCGCTCGAGCAGGCGATCTGCTTTGGCTGGATCGACGGAAAGCTCGAAGCTCGCGACGACGCGACGTTCCGGCGTCGCTTCACCCCCAGAGGCGCGCGCAGTCTTTGGTCCCAACGAAATGTTGACCTCGCTGAACGGCTGATGTCCGACGGGCGAATGCAGCGAGCGGGGGAGGATGAGATTCGACGCGCCCAGGCGGACGGTCGTTGGGAGTCCGCCTACGCCGGGCAGGCCAGCGCGGTGGTCCTGGAGGATCTGGCGAGTGCGCTGGCCGCAAATCCCCGCGCGCGGGAGATGTTTCTCGCGCTCACGCGAGCCAATCGGTATTCAGTCCTGCATCGGGTCGCCGGCGCCAAGACCGACACGGCGCGAGCGAGACGCATCGAAAAGTATGCGGAGATGTTGGCCCGGGGTGAGACAATCCATCCACAAGATCCCCGCTCGTCAAAGTAGTTGGCGGAGAGAACGGAGACGGTGCCTCGCGTTCGTCTGATTTCGACGATCGCACGGTACGTGGTGACTGTGCGGTGAGGTGGCGTCGCGATCGCGCTAGGCGGAGTTCGTGGACGACGGCGGTCGGCCCATCGCGCGCAAGTGGCGAAAGTGCGAGGCGACCGCGGCGTGGAATGAAGGTTGGACGTGGCGTGGGATGCCATAGTCCTCGCACACGGCACTCACCACCGGAGCGATCAGGGGATACGCCGTGTGAGGCACGCGGGGGAAGAGGTGGTGCTCGGTCTGGTGATCGAGCCCGCCGGCGTACCAGCGGAACAGCCGGCTGAGCGGACCAGACCCGTGGGAGAAGTCGAGACTCGAACGGACCTGCCACTCGTGCCACTGATACGGGGGGCGAGATCCGGCTTCGGCGAACTCTGCACCTTCGACGATGTGCGCGGACTGGAACACGACGCCGAGAAGGAAGCCCACCGCGAACATGATGGCGACCGACCCGACCGCAACGACCCAGAACGGGTGCGTGAGGGCGGGGAGGCCGACCATCAGCGCAACGAAAACCACCTTGGTGAGGATCGCCACCGACGCGTCCGAGAGCCGTGAGCGCGCGTTGCGCGAGTGGCGCGACGCCCCCACAAGGGTCGCAAGGTCATTGAACATGATCTCGAGGACGGTGAAGCAGTAGAGGGGCCAGAGGTAGAGGTGCTGGTAGCGGTGCCAGAAGTAGCGACGCTGGAAGGGCGCGAGACGCGCTAACGGCCCCAGGTTGATGTCCGAGTCAGTACCGACGACGTTCGGCGAGCCGTGGTGGAGGGTGTTGTGACGATAGAGCCAGCGGTTGGCGTCGGCGCCGATGACGAACATGGACCATCCAACGATGCGGTTGGCCCGCGACAGGCGCTTCGACGACGAGGCGAAGAACGCGTTGTGGTTGGCGTCGTGCTGGATGTTAAAGCCGACTGCGGCGAAGGCGAGTGAGAGGGAGGTGCCGGCCAGGAGGCCCTCGAGCCAGCCAGAAGCCAGGACTACGCCGGCGATGCTCGCGATGTACCAGACGCCGATGATCAGCGCCTTGACGTGGAGACGGCGGCGCGCGAGGCGCAGGGTGGCCGCGTCGAGTCGCTGATTGACCGCCCGGGTCAACGCTCCGGCAAATCCCCCGGTTTGAACCGGCGGGGGACCGGTGGTGATGCTCACAAGCGGTGACTTCTTCTATTGAGTACTCAACCACTCTACGGCGCGCGTACGCCGAACGGTCACTCGGCCTCGTCTGCGTCGCAAAGTCGAAGAAGTTCGAGCGCCGTTCTACGAATCGGTCTGCGAGGATGGCTCATGGCCAGTGGGGCAGAGTCACGGAGGTTCCTGGTGGGGCGTGTGATCGCCGGACTCTTACTCGTCTCGTCGTGCTTTGTGCCCTCCTTGGCGGGCGCCGCGACTAAAAACTCGTTGCCCGTATGTAGGCCGTCACGGCTCACTTTCGCCCTCGGCTCGACGCAGCGCTACACCGCGACGCGATCCATCCGCGGCGGCTTCGCCTCGATCACCAGGATTCGGGTGACGAACGCAGGTCCAACCTGCCGCTTTGGTTCCAACGTGTCGCTGCGCTTTGACTTCTCACCCTACGACGCTACGCCGGGACTCTTCTCTGCGGCGGCGACCGCAAAGTCCGGCGCGAGCGAGGTGCTTACGGCGGGAGAACGCACGAGCCTGGTCGCCTACGTGCGCGACGTTTCAAGCGCGCGCGATGGTTACTGCGAGCCGCGTACGGCTCAGGGCGTCGCCCTCATCATCGGTGCACGAGGAGGGGGCTACTCCCGGTATCTCTTTCCTCGAAGGATCAGCTTGGTCTGTTCGAATCCGGCCTCGGCAGCGTCTAATTTTGGAGTCGTGTGGCAGGACCGGTGGATTCTCTGACAATGGCGCAGGTCTGGCGTCGCGCGCGACGAAAGAGGTCATCGAATCTGACGACACTTTCGCGAGTAGTTCGGCTTCTCGCCGCGAGTCTCGTGTACGGATCCACCATCGCACCCCTGAGTGCGGAGGCCTCGACGACGAGCCGCGCCACCCCCGTGTGCACGCGTCTGGTTCTGGCCGCCGGTCAGGCCACCGGAACGCTGGGCACGGGCTCTTTGGTCATTTTGGTGGCGAATGCGGGATCGCGCTGCGAAGTGGCGGGATATCCGCGGGTCGTCTTCTTCAACGCCCGCGGCGTGGCCGTCGACGCGGTCAACCTCCATTCCGGGGGACCCTTCGCCATGGGGCGGCCCCACGTGGTAGTCCTCGCCCGCGATGCGGTGGCGTCCTTTGGCGTGTCGTGGGCAGACAGCCCGAGTGGGCACGAAGCCTGCCCCCTCGTGAGCTGGGCGGATGTCACTCTGCCCGAGTCCAGCGGCAGCCTCGAGGGCGGACCCGCGGTCAACGCCGCACCGTGCGGGGGCTACCTACGCGTGACGCCTCTCGAGGCCGGTCCAGCGCCGGCGTTGACCTAATCGGAGAACCGCTAGCGAACGCGGCGTCGTGGGGAGCGCCCCACGCGAAAGCGCCCGTCCCTCGAAATCGGGGAATCGGGCGCTCTACTTAACATGTCTCTTCGGACGGCGCGCTGCGAAGATGGCAACCGGGGAAGCGAACGCGCTTCTCGTGTTGCAACTTCAGACTTCGACCTTGCCTTGTTCACACCCGGGCCTCGCGGGATCACCCGCAACTCCTCGCATGCCGCTCGCAGGGCTAACCTTCCAGGGGTCTCACTCGATGCCAAACCTCCTTACGGACCCTTTCGAATCCTCGCTTTCATGGTACCGCACCCTTGGCGTTACCGCAATATCGACAATGTGTTTATTGACGAAATCAGGTCACGCTGTCGTCGACCCTTATCCCTCGTCAGTCGGGTGATCTCCTCGAGCACTCGTTCGGAGATCACCCGACGCCTCGCGATTTGCGTCAGAGGGACTAGACGATGAGTGAGAGGGGGCTCTCGATGAGGCGCGTGAGGGTCTGAAGGAACTCGGCCGCCAAGGCACCGTCGATGATGCGGTGATCGGCCGACAGCGTGTAGCGCAGTCGGTGGCGCAGGACGATCTCGTCACCCACACCGACCGGCTCACGTTTGGTTGCCCCGACCGCCAAGATCGCGCTTTCTGGCGGGTTGATGATCGCTGTGAACTCCTCGATGCCGTACATGCCGAGGTTGCTGATGGTGAACGTTCCGCCCGACATCTGGTCGAGCGAGAGCCCCTTGGTACCGGCCTGGGTGGCGAGCTGCTTGGCCTCCGCGCCAAGCTGGCTGACGCTCTTTTGATCAGCGTCGGAGATGACAGGCACGACGAGACCGTTGACGGACGCGACGGCGATGCCGATGTTGATCCGGTGGTGTACGAGCATCGTCGTGCTGGCGTCGTTCACGTAGGAGGCGTTCACGAGAGGGTGCTCGCGAAGTGCCAGCGCGCAGGCGCGAATGAGGAGGTCGTTCAGGCTGACCTTGGTCCGGCCCGTGGCGAGCAGTTGCTCGTTGAGATCGCGGCGCAACTGCACCAGCGCTTCGGCGTCGGCGACGGCCGTGGCGTAGAAGTGGGGGACCGTGCGCGCGCTCTCGCCAAGACGGCGCGCGATCACACGGCGCACGTTGGTGAAGGGAATCTGCTCAGAACCCCGTTTCGCATCCAGCAGAGGCCCGCTCGCGAGGGGCATCGCGGGGCCCGTGTGCGCCTCGGCCTCGGCGACGGCGACGGCGAGCAGCCCGTCCAGGTCGGCGCGGATGATGCGTCCGCCCGGACCACTGCCGCGCACCTGGCGTAGGTCCAGGCCGTGCTCGCGCGCGAGCTTGCGCACGAGGGGAGACGCGATGCGCCGTTCGGCGTCTTCGGCGGACTCGACTATCGCGGGCGCGGAGGTCGTCGGCTCGGGTGCAACCTCCACCTGCGGTGTGTTGTTCGCGGCAGGGACCGGTGAGGAGGCGGGCTCGTCAGTTGCCGCACTCGCCGCGCTTGCCGGGGCGTTTGAGGACGCGCTCGCCTTGCCGTTGTCGAGGCGAGCAATCGGAGTGCCAATGGTGGCAGCTTCTCCTTCGGGCACCAGGATTTCGGCCAGGGTGCCCGCCTCGTAGGCCTCGTAGTCCATCGTCGCCTTGTCGGTTTCGATCTCGACCAGGATGTCGCCGACGTTCACCGCGTCGCCGGGCTGCTTGTGCCAGCGCGCGATCGTGCCCTCTTCCATAGTGTCCGACAGGCGGGGCATGGTGATGTCAATCATGGGGACCTGTCTTCGTGCGTCGATGTCCGATGGCTTCGAGGGTCTGGTAGATGGCCTGGATGACGTCGTTTTCAGACGGCAGGGCGGCGCTCTCGAGGCTCTTGGAGTAGGGCATGGGCACTTCGGCCATCGCGACGCGGCGAACTGGCGCGTCCAAGTAGTCGAAGGCACCGTCGGAGATCGAGGCTGCGACCTCGGCGCCGATGCCGTAGGTGAGCCAGTCGTCCTCGACGATGACTGCGGCGTGGGTCTTCTTCACCGACTCGATGATGGTGTCGCGGTCGAGCGGGCGCAGGCTGCGCAGGTCGATCACCTCGATGTCGAGTCCGTCGTGGTCGGCCAGCTGGTCGGCGACCTTCTTGGCCACGTGGGCCATGCGCGAGTAGCCAATCAGGGTTAGGTGATGTCCCTCGCGCGTCACCGCGGCCTTGCCGATCACGGCCGGCGTGTCGTGGTTGGGCACTTCACCCTTGGTGTTGTAAAGCGCCAGGTTCTCGAGAAAGAGGACCGGGTCGTCGTCGCGGATCGCCGCGATTAGGAGGGCCTTGGCGTCGGCGGGCGTGCTGGGGGCGACGACCTTCAGGCCCGGCACGAAGGCGTAGTAGACCTCGATGTTCTGTGAGTGGGTGGCGCCCAGTTGCTGACCGCCGCCGCCGGGCGTGCGAATGACCAGAGGGACTTTGGCCTGGCCCCCGAACATGCCGTAGATTTTGGCCGCGTGGTTGACGATCTGGTCGAGGGCCAGCAGCGAGAAATTGATGGTCATGATCTCCACCACCGGGCGCAGGCCGAGCATCGCCGCGCCGATGGCGGCGCCCGTGAAGCCCTCCTCGGCAATGGGGGTGTCGCGCACGCGCTTCTCGCCGAATTCGGCGAGAAGGCCGGCGGTGATCTTGTAGGAGCCCTCGAAGACGCCGATCTCCTCGCCCATCAACAGGACGTTCTCGTCGCGCAGCATCTCCGAGCGCAGGGCGTCGTGTAGGGCCTGGCGGTAGGACATCAGGGTCATGACGGGGCTCCGCTCGTGTTTGCGCCGAAGAGGGGCTGGCCCGGAAGTCGACGAGAGTCGTTCGGGACCGCGGTGGCGTAGTTGTAGTCAAAGAGGGTGTCGACGTCGGGAAAGGCGCTGGCCTCGGCGAAGGCGCTGATCTCCTCGATGTTGGCGAGGACCTCTTGGTCGAGGATGGCCAGGGTCACGTCGTCGGAGATCCCCTCGGCCACCAGGCGAGCCGCCATCGTGTGCACGG
>JAJXTB010000028.1 GCA_021784205.1 Actinomycetes bacterium | reverse complement strand
ACCGGCCAGCCCGTCTCGGTCTGCCACCAGTGGTCGATCACGGGCACACCCAGTCGCTCACTCGCCCACGAGTAGGTCTCGGGGTCCAGCCGCTCGCCGGCGAGGAAGAGGTATTTGAAGCCCGACAGGTCGTACTGGCCGATCAAGGAACCGTTCGGGTCCTCACGCTTCACGGCGCGGAAACCCGTGGGGGCGGTGAACAGCGTCTTCACACCCCACTCAGCGATAACGCGCCAGTATGCCCCGGCGTCGGGGGTCCCCACGGGCTTGCCCTCGTACAGCAGCGTCGTCGCGCCAGCGAGCAGGGGCGCGTAGACGATGTACGAGTGTCCGACAACCCACCCGACGTCCGACGCCGCCCAGAAGACCTCGCCGGCCGTGGTGTCATAGACGTTCGGCATGGACCAGGTGAGTGCGACGGCGTGGCCCCCGTTGTCGCGCACGACGCCCTTCGGACGACCGGTGGTGCCCGACGTATAAAGAATGTAGAGCGGGTCCGTCGCTAGCACGGGCACGCACGGCGCCGGCGACGCCGACGCCGTCACCTCGTTCCAATCGAAGTCCCGACCCGGCTGCATCGCGGCCAACGCCTGGGGACGTTGAACGATCACGCACGCCTCGGGATGGTGGCTGGCCTCGGTCAGCGCCGCGTCGAGTAGCGGCTTGTACTCGATCACCCGACTGACCTCAATCCCGCACGACGCCGAGACGACGACCTTGGGCGCCGCGTCATTGATGCGCATCGCCAGCTCGTGCGCCGCGAAACCGCCGAATACGACCGAGTGGATCGCCCCGATCCGCGCGCAGGCGAGCATCGCGATCAACGCCTCGGGGATCATCGGCATGTAGATCACAACGCGGTCGCCCTTGGCGACGTTGAGCGACTGTAGCGCCCCCGCAAAACGCGACACCTCGTCGAGCAATTCGTCGTAGGTGTAGACCCGCTTCACCCCGGTGACGGGGCTGTCGTAGATCAGTGCGCGCTGCTCGCCTCGCCCCGCTTCAACGTGCCGGTCGAGGGCGTTGTAGCACGTGTTCATCACGCCGTCGCTGAACCAGCGATAGAGCGGAGCATTGGAGTCGTCGAGTACCACGGACGGACTCTGGTACCAGGTGACGCCCTTGGCAGCCTCGCCCCAGAACTCATTCGGACTCTTGATGCTGCGTTCCCACGCGTCGCGGTATGAAGCCATGACCCCCCCACATCTCTCGAATTGCCTACGGCTTATCTAGTGGAGTTCCGGGTCACCGCACAACTGCGCGATAGGGTCCTAAGTCCAATCGACGATCACGCGAGCAACGTACCTGATCACACGGGTTTCGCTGCTGAGGTACCTCGTTGATCAACCAGTGACGATCGAGCTGTAGGCCACCAACTCTGATCGCGGCGGCGTCGGCACGGTAAAGGACTTGCCCCAGCGCGAAAAGATCGTGGTGCCACTTCCGGTAGTGCCGCTCACTACCTCGGACAGCGGGAGGGCCTTCTTGCCCGACGAGATCGTCAGCACGCTCGTGGTCTTGGACGTGGTGCTCGTCGCGGCCTTCGTCCATGTCAATACGTAGTTCTTGTGGCTGTCGGTGGTGAGCGACACGCCCTTTTGGGTGGGCAGGAACGTCGCGAAAGCGGACACCGTCAGGTTCGACTGGAACGTGGTGTACGGCGACGTCCCGGCCTTCATCACAATCACCTTGGAGCCGACCTTCTTCTGCTGGGTCGCGGTCAGACCGACCAGTGTCGTGAGTCCCTTCGCGTTCCCGCTCAGGTACGCGTCCTTCGCGGTCACCCTGATCACAACGTTCGCTACGCCAGACGAGAAGTTCTCCTGGCCGCTCGAAGTACCGAGATCGGCCGTGACGTGGTTGACCGTCTTACCAGACTTCGACGCCACCACGATGTGCACGCTCTTCTCGCCAACCATGGCCTTCTTCGCCGCCGTCAGCACCGAGGACACCGATGGCTTGCTCGCGGCTTGTGACACCGTCGGGGCGAAAACTACGGCGCCCAGGGTGAGTGAGCTGAGGATGAGCAGGTGAGTTGGTCGAACTGGCATCCGTCCAGCCTACGGCCTATGGCCGTGGCGTAGTCCGCGGGACCTGGCGCCCGGTCAAAGCACGTCGGCGAGTGAGAACAGCAGCGACTGGAGTATTTGGACCTCGCCCAGGACGGCTTCATCGGCACTCGTCACCCGCTCGTCATTGACGAGACCGTGCGCGCTCGCCGTGGCGCGCAGGGCGACCTGCAACGTACTCAGCCAGGCCCACGCCTCGCCGTCATTCAAGAACGCTTCATCAATCGTCATGAGTGCGAGTTCGGCGTTCGAACTCATATCGTGCTGTCTCGCCAGGGTCAGCAAGGGGTCATCTTGATCGCGACTCGGATCGATGGGCCCGTTCAGTGTCGCGTTCCACTCATCGTCGAGGTCGTTTTCCGCCGCGACCACTCGGCGAACGGCGGTGCGAACGACGTCTCGTCCCGCTTCGTTGAGGCGCACCTCGACGCGACCGTCGCGGCGACGGATAAAGAGGCGCGGTGCCACTAGGCCGCCTCTTCCACCGTGCACTGGAGACCCGCTACCTGGACCTTGACGCAGTAGCGCTCGGCCCGGTCGCGCTCACCGGTCCAGACCACGGCTCGACCTTCGTGATGCACGGTCAGCATCAGCTGGGTGCACTTGTTGTTGGAGTAGCCGAAGATCTTCTTAAAGATGACCACGACCACGTTCATCGGCGTGACGGGATCATTCCACACGACGACGCTCCACGGTCGTTTCGTCGCGGTCGTGGTCTCACTCGAAACTTCCGAGTCCGTCACCACTTCGGCGTCGTCGGTTCGCCGACGTGTCGTTTGGGCCATCACCCAGTCTCCCAGAGCGCCGGGGGAAATGAAAGGAGCCTTACACTGGCGGGGCTGAGTCGAGGAGGACGAGACCGTGCCCAGATCCAATGTCCGGATTCCCCAACGGATTCGGGCATGGGCCAACCAGTCGATCCGCAACGCCGCCGGGCTGACGCGAGAGCCACCGCCGGCGTGTCTCGACCCGGCTGAGTCATACCAACCCGTTGACGGCGTCGCCCGACTCGTCCATGGGGACCTCGCCGCCATGCTCATCGGGGGCATCGGCTCACTGTTCCTCGAGATGCTCCACCCCTACTCGATGGCGGGCGTCGCCCAACACTCCCGGTACCGCGAAGACACCCTGGGACGCGTGCTCCAGACGGCGAACTTCATCGGCGACACCACCTACGGGACCCGGGCCGCCGCCTACGCCTCGATCGAGCGGGTGAAAGCGATCCACCTCGCGGTGCGCGGAGTCGCTGATGACGGCGTGAACTACGAGGCGAGCGACCCGCACTTGCTCTCGTGGGTGCACGTCGCGGGCACCACGATCTTCCTCGAGTCCTACCGCCGCTTCGGCCCTCACCCGCTCTCTGACCTCGAGGCCGACCGCTACGTGTCCGAGATGGTCAAAGTGGCCAGTGACCTCGGTGGCGAGTCGCCACCGACGACGGTCGCCGAACTGCGGCGCCAACTGCGCGCCTTCCGTCCGGAACTGCGCCTCTGCGCCGACGGGGTCGAGGCACGCGACTTTCTCATCGCCGGGGTCGGCGGAGGGCTCGTCCAGCGCTTCGCGTACCGCCTGCTCGTCGAGAGCGCCCTCGATCTGCTTCCGCGGTGGGCTCTGGAGTCACTCGGGGTCACCCAACGAACACGGTGGCAACGGTTCGTACTGCGTCACGCCACCCGTGGGGTAAACGCCTTGCTTCGAGCCGCCGTGCCACCGACGAGGCCGGTCACTGCACCAGCGTGAGCCCACCGTCGACCGCGAGAATCTGTCCGGTTACGTAGACGTTGTCAACCAACGCCTCGATCGCACACGCCACGTCCTCGGGGGTGGCGCTGCGACGAAGCGGTGCCGCCGTCTGGACGTGACGACGAATCGCGTCCCACTGGGCGGTCCACTCAGTGTCGACGAGACCCGGCGCGACGGCGTTGACTCGCACCTCGGGACCAACGACTTTAGCGAGCAGCGCGGTGAGGTGGTTAAGCGCGGCCTTGGAAGCCGCGTAGGGAATCGACGAGCCGGTTTGCCGGATGCCGGCGATAGAACTCACGTTCACGATTGAGCCGTTCGTGGCGCGCAGCGCCTCCATCGCGGCGACGGACATCGCCCACGTCCCGAAAACGTTCACCTCGAAGATCTGTCGCCACACGTCCAGCGACGCGCCCGCCAGGTCTCGATGATCGATGACCTTCGTCGTTCCGGCGTTGTTGACGAGCACGTCGATCCGGCCGAATCGCCCGAGGACTTCGGCGACGAGTCGTTCGGGGTCGCCGGACACGGCGACCGAGGCGCGCACGTAGATCGAGTTCGGGGTTTCGGCGGCGAGGCGTTCACCGGCCTCGACACTCGTTGCCGAGTTGAACACCACGTGGTCGCCGCGGGAGGCGAATCGCAACGCCGTCGCCGCACCGATTCCGCGCGACGAGCCGGTGACTACGACAACTCGCCCGCTCACGACAGGCGACGCATTCTCCACGATCCGGCCCAGTGTTGACCGGGCTGGAGCACGACGAGGTCCTTGCCACTGCGCAGCGCGTCGGGTGGACACGTCATTGGCTCGACCGCAACCGACGTGCGCCGACGCCCGTGTCCGAGATGGTCCCCCGTGTAGATCTGCACGTAGGGAAAGTTCCGGTCCATGCTCAATTCGACGCGGCCATCGTCCTTGTCGGTCACCGTTACGGTCGCCATGCCGAAGTCGTCACGGGTCAGCTCGGTGTAGGTGACGTCGAGCTCGTGGCCGTTCAGTGACTTGGGCAGCGTGAAATCGAGCGCGTGGTTCGATACGGGCAGGATCTCGCCGGTCGGTAGCTGGCGTCCGTTCACCGCGACGAAGGCTCGGGCCGGCACCGTCAACGTCGAACCCTCGATGGTTGGCGTGGTCACGGCGAGGTAGGGGTGGAACCCCAATCCGAAGGGGATCGCCACCTCGTCAAGGTTCTTGACGGTCGTCGTCACCGTCAGGCCCATCGAACCGAGGTGGTACGCGACCTCAATCGACGATGCGAAGGGATACGACGGGGTTGGGTGGAGTAGCAACGACAGGGCGCAACGATTCTGGTTCACCGACTCCACCCGGAACGGGCGCCACCGTACGAGTCCGTGAATCGCCGCCACCTGTTCGACAATGTCGACGGTAGGCCGGCCCGTCCGCTCCGAGAATCCCCACGGCTCGGCGCTCAGTCGATTCGGCCACGGGTACAGGACCTGGCCGTGCGCCCCGACGGGGACCTCGTCGCCCGCGTACCCTTCGACCACAGCCACCCCGCCCTGGACGTAGGTGCGAAGGGTCGCTCCGACTTCAGTGATGACGGCGCGCTGGTCGCCGTGGGCGATCGCGATCTGTTCACCAGAGGGCAGCATCGGTCGATTCCTCTCTTCCTCGGTACGTAACTTACGACAGTTAGGGTACGACGTATGCGAATTCTCATCACGAACGACGACGGCGTGGGAGCGCCCGGCATCGCGGTACTCGCCCGCGCGGTGGCCCGCTGGATCGAGGACGGCCCCGACGGCGACGTGCGCGAGGCGGTCATTGTTGCGCCGCGAACGAACCACTCCGGCATGTCCGCCGCCGTGGGCGACGTCTTCGAACACCCCTCGGTTGCCTACAGTCGGCACACCATCGCTGGCGCTGAGTCGATTCCGACCTTCGCGCTGGACGCGCCGCCCGCGTTGTGCGCGCTGCTCGGGTCAATTGGCAGTTTTGGTATCGAACCCGACCTCGTCCTCTCGGGGATCAACGCCGGCGCCAACGTGGGGCGCAGCGTGCTGCACTCGGGCACCGTGGGGGCGATACTCACCGCGGCGCAACTGGGCATGTCGGGACTGGCGATTTCGGTGCAGTGGGGTGAGACCGTCCACTACGAAACCGCCGCCGCGGTGGCCCTCGAGGTCGTCGACGAACTCTTGCGAGCACCGTCGAGCACGGTCTTTAACCTCAACGTCCCAAATCTGCCCGCGGCCCAGTTACGAGGCGTACGGCGCGGTCACATTTCGACCGCGGGCGTGGTCAGCGCCGCGGGACCGCGCGCCGGCGGCGAGCCGCTCGGCGACGAGGGCGAACTGCCGCTGCGATTCGGCGCCGCGTCCCCGCAACTCGGCGACGTGAGCGACGAGTCGTCCGACGACGACGGCGCGCTGCTCGCCGCCGGCTACGCCTCGCTCACGCCGTTGCGCGGCCCCCACGAAAACCTCGACGAATCGATGAATGGGCCGGTGACTGCGGCGCTCGACTTGATCAGCCGCCACCTCGCCCGCGCCCGGTAGTCAATCGTCGTCGGCGATACGCCGGCTCTGCTTCTGACGTCCTCGCGCCCGCTTCTCCTCGATTCGTCGAACCCGCGACGCCTTAGTCGCGCGGGTGGGACGACGGAGCTCTGGTTCGCTCAACGCCGACGCGAGTCGCCGCCGCAGTTGCTCAAGCGCCGCTTCACGGTTCTGGGACTGAGAGCGGAAGCGACTCGCCGACGATCGTACGACCGGCCCGAGTACGTTGACCACTCGCTCGAGCGCCTCGGGATCGAGGGTCGTGACCCGCTGAAGGTGCAGGGTGACCACGATCTTCGTCCGAGCCCGATTGGCGTGCTGCCCCCCGGGTCCACCCGACGTCTCGGCCCGCACGGCGATGAGCGCGAGCGGGACGCGCACGCCGGGCGCGACGTCGAGCCATTCGCCGGGGGCGTCGCTCGTCACGGGTGGACTGGAAATCGCACCATCGCCAGTTGACTCGATGACGCGACGAGCTCTCCGCGTTCGTCGAAGATCTCGCAGCGTTCGTCGACGACGCCGTCGGCGATGACCAGACACCACTGGCGAGCGCGCAGCCATTCACCCACCGGAATACGCCGGACGTAGGACGTCAGCTGCAGTGTCGGCACCCAACCCGAAGACCCGAGCGGGAACGTGGCGGGCGGCAGGGCATCGCTCGCGAACAACAGCCCCAATGGATCCCAACCAGTCGAACCGTCGTCCAGTCGCAGCCACCCGCGAACCTCGCCGACGTCTCGACGCTCGCCCATTGTCCAGCCCGCGGTGGACGGATCCATCCGCAGATCGATAACGCGAGCGATGTTGACTTCGTCGCCGCCGGTCGATCGCCGACACGACTCCAGTGGCGCCAGGTCGGGGGTGCTCGCCCCGATGTAACGGGCCGGACTATCGTGCAACGTCCCCAGGGTGACCAGGGATTCGGTGGTTACCACGCCGTCTTGAATGAGTTCGACGTGAACGAATGAGACCCCGCGTCCCACCTTGCGAACGTGCGCCTCGAGCGTGGCTGGACCAACCGACGGGGCACCAACGTAGTTAGTGGTTACCGCCGTTGCGTGCAGATGCGACGATCCGTCCTGGGACGCCGCCGCCAGGGCACCGTTGGCCATAACGACCTGGAGATAGCCGCCATTGGGGTGGCCCATCACCGTGTAGAACTTCGACAGTTCAACGGCGAATCGGCCGTGGCCAATGGGGTCGACGGCAGCGCACTCGCGCAACGTCGCTACTGAGCCGCTTTCGTCCATTGGCCAACCATAACGGTCGTCGGGGCGCTCGCCGTAGGATTAGACACGAGAAAGAGGTTCGATGCCGCCCATCCCCCACGTCGTGAACGCTCCGTCGCGCAACCGTTGCCGGGCACTGGCGGGCGGCCCGTCAATGACGAGTGCCGGGCGGCGCGCTCGATGACCTCCGCGGTCGCCGCAGTCGCGCGCTGGCTGGGCGTCGGTTTGCGCGAGAGCGCCGCCATGATCTGGATGACGTGGTGGCCGCTCGTTCTCGGATTCACACTGTCGGGGATGGTCCAGAGTTTCCTTCCACGCGACGGACTACGTCGTCAACTCGGTGAGACGACGCCCCGCAACGTCGTCAAGGCCTCGTTCCTCGGGGTCATCTCGTCATCGTGCAGCTACGCCGCGAGCGCGATGGCGCGCGCCCTGTTCGCCCGCGGTGCTTCGTGGACCAACTCGCTGATCTTCATGGTCGCGTCCACCAATCTGGTGATCGAACTCGGCATCGTGCTCTATCTCCTTCTTGGCTGGCAGTTCCTCGCCGCCCAGATCGTCGGCGGGGTCGTCATGATCCTTGGCCTGGCGTTGCTCACCGGCCTCGTCTACAGTCGCCAGAGCCAATCCGCGATGTACGAGCACGTACTGCAAGACGCGCCGCCGCCCACGCAGCCGGCCACGTCGACGTGGCGTGAGCGCATCGCGACGCGCCGGCACTACACGCTCGCCGCTCGCTACACCCTCGGCGATTTCACGATGCTGCGCAAGGAGCTGATCGCCGGTTTCGTCATCGCCGGTTTCCTGAGCGTGCACGTCCCACAGGTCTGGTGGTCGCACATCTTCCTCACCGGTCACGGCTGGGTCACGGTGGTGGAGAACGCGATCATCGCTCCGCTCATCGCGGTGATCTCCTTCGTCTGTTCGGTTGGGAACATCCCCCTCGCCGCCGCACTCTGGACCCACGGCGTGGCGTTCGGCGGGGTGATCGCCTTCATCTTCGCCGACCTGGTAACCCTGCCGCTGTTGTTCATCTACCGACGTTTCTACGGCGGGTCGGTGACAATGCGGCTCTTCGGGCTCCTGTGGTTCGTCATGTCGGCCGGTGGCCTCGTCGTCGAGGCTTTGTTTCGAAGCGCGAACCTGATCCCAACGACCCGCCACAGTCCGGCGATGAGCGGGCACTTCCCACTGGGGGGCACGCTCGTCGCGAACGTCGTCGCGACGGTCATCGTCTTCACGCTGATAGTGCTCGCTCGCGAACGCGGCGACGGCGACACTCAAAGCGCCCGCGACCCCATCTGCGGTATGAACGTCGACGTCACGGCCCCGGTTGCGGTGCGCGAGCGCAACGGTCAGACTTACTACTTCTGCTCCATTCGGTGCGCAGAGCGGTTCGACCGCGGAGAGGAGTCATCCCCCATGCAAGAAGACCTCAACGGAGACGCGGTCGACCCGATCTGTGAGATGCGCGTCAATTCGGCCACGGCGCTGAGCGCGGTGGGCGCCGACGGCGCAACGCACTACTTTTGTGGACCCGGTTGCCGTCGCGCCTTCTTGGCGCTCGAGGCCGCCCAGATGTCGGCCCCGATGCAGGGTGACGAGAACGGTGACGCGGTCGACCCCATCTGTGAGATGCGCGTCAATTCGGCCACGGCGCTGAGCGCGGTGGGCGCCGACGGCGAGACGCACTACTTCTGCGGCGAGGGATGTCGACGCACGTACCTCGCGATGCACGGCACCCCGCAGTGAGTCGCCGTCCCCGCCAGCGAACGACCGTGCGCAGCTACGGGATACTGGTCGCCGAAGAGCGCGTCGTACTCGTACGCTCGAGCAATCCCCACCACGACCCGCCCCTCTGGTGGCTACCCGGCGGTGGTATCGATTTCGGAGAGGCACCCGAGGAGGCGCTCGTGCGCGAGTTCGCCGAGGAGACCGGCTTGCACGTGAGCGATCCGCAGCTGGTTGGGGTGACGAGCGACGAGCGCCGTCGCGACAACGGCGAGCGGCTGCACACGGTGCGCATCCTCTACACCGTCCGGCTGACCGGCGGAACACTTCGCGATGAAGCCGACGGGACGACCGACCTCGCCCGCTGGTTCCGACTCGCCGACGTGGGCGAGGTCAACCTGGCGGACTACGCGCGCCGAGCCCTCGATCTCGTTCAGTCGAAGTAGCGCGTCGGCATCTCGCGTTTGAGCAGCTTGCCCGCGGGGTTGCGCGGCAGCGGATCCTTGGTGAAGACGACGCGCGTAGGAATCTTGAAGGCCGCCAGTTTCAACGCGAGGTGCATGCGCAGCTCGTCCTCGCTCAACGACATCCCGTCTTTCAGTCGCACGACGGCCGCCACCTCCTCGCCGAGGCGTTCGTGGGCGAGACCGACGACGGCCGCTTCATAGACCGCGGGAAGTTCGTAGATCGCCGCTTCAACCTCCGCTGAGTACACGTTCTCGCCGGCTCGCAGGATCATGTCCTTCATCCGGTCCTCGATGTACAAGAAACCATCGTCGTCCACGTGTCCGATATCGCCCGTGCGCAGCCACCCGTCGGTGATGGCCGCAGTCGTGGCCTCGGGTTTGTTCCAGTAACCCCGGATCAGCATGGGACCCTTCAGCCAGATCTCACCGCGTTCACCGGCTGGCGCCTCACGTCCGTCCAGATCACGGATGGATGCGTCCATCACCGTGGTACGAGCCCGGCCCGTCGAGGTCGGATGACTCACGTAGTCGTCACCGTAGTTGCCGGGACCGTAGGCGTTGGTCTCGGTCATGCCGTAGCCGAGTGACGGACGTCCCTTGGCAAACGAGTGCTCGACCCGGCTCACCAGCGCCGGAGGTGCCGGGGCGCCTCCACCACCGACGAGGGTGAGTGAACTGGTGTCGTACTCGGCGAAGTGAGCGTTCTCCATGAGGTCCCAGCTCTGGGTTGGCACACCGACGAAGCTCGTCACGCGGTGCCGCTCGATCAGCTGGAGAGCCCGCTCCGGTTCCCAGCGATACATCATCACCAGCTTGAAGTGCCACGCAACGCACGACATCATGACCGGGATACAGCCCGTCACGTGAAAGAGCGGCACGACGAGGATGAAGCACGGCGGTTGGCCAGAACCGGAACCAGGATCCCGGCGAAGGTCGTTGATCGCCGAATTCGCGGCGAAAGCCATGATCGACTGACTGACCGCGCGGTGGGTGGAAACCGCCCCCTTGGGCATGCCCGTCGTGCCCGAGGTGTAGAGGATCGTGGCGTTTAGCTCTGGTCCCAGCGCCACTTCAGGCATGGGCGAGCCCGGGTTGACGAGGTCCGACCATCGCTCGACCCCGGGGCCGAGCGGCAACAACTCGTCGAGGCGCACGCCGAGGATCGGCACCCGGGCTCGCTGACAGGGTCCCTGGGCCCGTGCGACCCGCTCCGAATCGGCGACGAGTAGCGCGAGGCCCGCGTCATTGATCGCGTACTCGAGCTCCTCCTCGGTCCACCAGGCGTTCAACGAGACCGATACCGCACCGATCGAGACGATGGCCCCGAAGGCGATCGTCCACTCCGGCAGGTTGCGCATGGCGATGCCGACGCGGTCCCCGACCGCGACACCGTAGTGGTGGACGAGCACGTTGGCGAAGGCGTCAATTTCGTCCTTCACGTCATTGAACGTCCATTCCTCGTCCTCGTAGACGATGAACGTCCGATCGTCTCCGCGCAGCTGGTCGAAGTACTGGCGAAGCGTCGGTGGCGCGTTCTTGAAGACCCGGTACGTTACGCCGTCGTAGACATCCTCGACGGTTTCAAAGGGCTGCCCCGGACCCGACACCGTTGCGATTGCTTCGGCCATACTCAGCCCCACGAGTCCCCCCTTCGTCAGATTTCACAATCCTATGCTTGGCGATCGACTGATCCGGAGTTGCTAGAACAGGTCTGTGACCAGTGACTGTCTCGACCGGATCGGCTCACCGTTTTGCGTCTGAACGTCCACGTCCACCCCGGATCACGCCGCAGTGACGTGGGCGGCGACTACGACGGCGCGCTCGTGGTTCGCGTTCGCGCGCGCGCCGTTGACGGAGCGGCGAGCGACGAGACGCTCAGTGCGGTCGCGCGAGCCTTCGATCTTCCGCGTTCCATGGTCGAGTTAATCCACGGGCGACGCTCGCGAAGCAAAGTCCTCGAACTGACCGGTGACGAGGCCGACCTGCGCGCCCGACTCATCGAACTGCTCTCGGAGGTTCGCTAGGTTTAGTTCGAAAGGAGTTCCGTGCTCGCCGCTAACTTTCCCCTGTGGGACGTCTTTATTGCGACCCTCTACCTGGTCTTCTTCGTTTTCTGGCTCTTGCTCGTCTTTCACGTGCTCGCCGACATCATGCGAAGTCACGACCTCGGTGGCCCGCAGAAAGCGGGCTGGGTCCTCGGCATCCTCGTGCTCCCCCTGCTCGGCACCCTCATCTACCTCGTAGTGCGCGGCGGATCGATGCACGAACGTGATCGCCGAACGGTCCAGACGCAGCAGGCCGCCTTCGAGGACTACATCCGGCGGGTCGCCAACTCCAAAGAGTGACTACGCCAGCGCGGGCCGACTGGTCTTGGCGGCGAGTCGCTCGACGCTCGCGCTCAACGTACTGACCACTCTGGCGAGGTCGAGACGCGCGCGCTCGGCGTCTTGCGAGAGGCCCTCGAGGTGGCCGACGTCCCACAACGTGAGCACGGGATCGAGGACGTCGCGGGCGAATTGGGTGAGCCCGTAGATCCCTTCCTTCGCGATACGGACCGCGTGACGGGTAAACCCCGGAATCCCCGTGCCCGGCATCGCGAAGGCGCTCACCTGCTTGGCGGCCGCGACCATCATCACGGAGGGGTCAATGGCGAAGCCCGCCACCGTGAGGTCTCGGTAGAAGAGGTAGTGCTTGGTCTCGTCGCCGGCTACGAGACCGAGGAGATTGCGTCCGATCTTGTCATCCTTGGGCAGGTGCGCCGCGGTGTTGCGGTGCGCGACCTGAGTCGCCCGCTCCTGGAGTGCGACGTAGCAGATGAGGTCGGCGAAGGTCTCGGGGGTCGGCACCATCGCCTGGAACATCTGGACACGACGTCCATCCTCCAACAACGCCGGATCGATGCAACGGCTGATGTGGACCCAGTCGCGCATCACCATCGCGTGCCGGTTCTCCTCCATCGTCCACTGATGGTTCCAGTCGGCGATCGGGTGCGTCGGCGAGGAGAGTCGCGACAAGGTACTCGTGTAATAGGGAAGATTGTCCTCGGTGAGCAGGTTGACGTAGATGGAACTGCGCACACCGTCAGGCAGCGGGTAGTCGGTGGGCGCCCACGGGCGATCGGCGAATGACGTGCCCGCGCCCCAATTGATCTGCTCGTGCGGGTACCACAACCGCGGCGCTTCGAGGTGACGATTGAGCAGCCGTTCTACGTCAGGGGCGAGTTCCTCGAGTAGGCCCGTCGAGCGCGACGACCGCCGTGTAGCCATTGTTCCCCTTTGCGACCGCGACCTGGCGGCCGACGTCGCCATCGTATCGCGCACCGCCGTGAATTCCTTCAGGAACTGGTCGCCGCGCCACACCCTCGTACTAGCCTGGTCAACTCGTGAATATCTTGGAAAACCTCCTGCCGACCTCCTTCCGGAGGGTCGTGACGCGCCCGATGCGCATCTTTTACGTCTGCACGTTCCTGAACGCGCTCGGTTCTGGACTGACCCTCTCGTTCTACGTCGTGTACCTGCACAACGTTCGTCACTTCTCAACCGAATTCGCCACGTTGCTGCTCGCGGCATCCGCGGTGGCGAGCCTCGCGACGAGTCCCCTGTGGGGAACGTTCGTCGACCGATTCGGTCCGTTTCGTATCGCCCTCGTCAGCTACGCGGCGATGGGGTTCACCTTGATCGCGTGGGCCTTCGTGACCACACGGATGTCCGCGGCGATCGTCGCCATCACGCTGTCCGTCGTCGGTGGGGCCGGGTGGGGACCCAACTCCACGCTCCTCGCTCGACTCGTCAGCGACGAACACCGCCAGCGGGCCTTCGGTTTCAACTTCTTGTTGCTCAACCTGGGCATCGGCTTCGGCAGCCTGGTCTCGGCGTCGATCGTCAACCTCAGCCACCCGCGTACCTTCAGCGCGCTGTACCTACTCAACGCCGCTTCGATGTTCGCTACCGGCGTGCTCTTCGTGGCGCTACGCGCCCACGGCGGTCCGGTACGCAGCGCGCACGACCACACGGGGCACGACAACGACGGCTGGCGCACCGTCCTCGCCGATCGCCGACTGGTTAAGTACGTTCTGGCCGCGCTCGTGCTCATGATCGGTGGCTACGGGTCCCAGGAGGCCGGTTACAGCCTCTTCGTAGTGAACAACCTCCACCTGAGCGTGCACGACATTGGGTTCATCTTCTTCTTCAACACCTCGACCATCGTGCTCGCGCAGCTCTGGACATTGAATCGAATCGACGGACGCAGTCGCACCAGTGTGCTCGCCGTCGTCGGCGGACTGTGGTGCGTCTTCTGGTTCGCGCTCGCCGCGGCGCTGGCGTTGCCCCACGTCATCGCCTTCGTCCTGCTGTGCGCCTCGATGGTGGTCTTCGCCTTCGCCGAGACGATGCTCCAGCCGGTCGGTTCGGCCCTGGTCA
Organism: Actinomycetes bacterium; assembly: GCA_021784205.1. The sequence goes on along the minus strand of JAJXTB010000028.1, from coordinate 8,504 downwards.
ACGAGATCGCTCCCGAACGACTGCGGGGCCGCTACAACGCGGCGTCCGGAGCCACGTGGGCGGTGTCGGGCACGGTCGCACCCCTTATCACCGCCATGTACTTCGGCAACGGACTGGGCAACTGGTGGCCCATGTCGATCGGGCTCACCGCGCTGCTCGGCTCGGCGCTGATGCTCAACCTCCGTCGGTCGCTCACGCCCGCCGAGGACGGGCGTACGGCCTGATCAAAAGATGAGGACCCGATCGGAACTCAGGGTGAGGTTTCCTAATTCGTCCATCGAACTGCGCGCCGCTCCCTCGAGCAATTCGGACTCACCGATCGCGCGGGTGTCGATGCACGTGCCGCACACGAGAACCCGGCCACCCTTGACGAGCACGCCCTTCAGCATGCGTTCGATGTTGTAGTACCCGTCGGGAGTCCGCTGACCGGCCTTGGCACCGAGCGTCGCGTCACCCATAAGAAACACGTTCAGCGAAACGTCGGCGTGGTTTCGCTGCAGGTTCATCGCGAGGCGCAGCGCGTTGTAGGTTCGCTCATTGCCGTATGGCGGATCATTCAGAATCATCAACACGTCCACGTACATTCCTCCGCTCGTTAATCGACTGTCAACTGAAGGCCCCGCGCAATGCTACGACGAACGTCGTCGGTCATCCCCGACGGTGCGTAGATGCTGAAACGATCGACGACGTCACCGAAGCGAGACTTCAGTGCGGGAGCGACCTCGGACGGTGCCCCAACGATCGCCACGGTGTGCAGGACCTCATCGGAGATGAGATCGCCCATCGCGGCCCACTCGCCACGACGCGCCAGTAGCGCCAACGCCGGTTGTAGTTGTGTCCACCCGTGCAACGCAAGCACCCCGCGATAGGCGGGGGTGGACGCGTAGAACGCAATCTGGGCGCGCACCGCGGTCTCGGCGTCTCGCCGGGCAACGTCGTCGTCGCCACTCGCGATGAGTCCGGAGTACGAGATCTGAAAGTCGTCGCGCGACCGCTGAGAGCGCGACAGTCCTCGCTCGAGTGCGGGCAGGGTCACCTCTCGAAGGTATCGTTCGGTCGTGAACGGGTGCACCAAGAGCCCGTCGGCCACTTCGCCGGCGACCTCGGTCATGAGTTCACCGACCGCCGCAAGCATGATTTTCGGCGCGCCGAATTCGTGGGGCGCCGGACTGAAGAACGGCGTCATCAGCGTATGGCGGTAGTACTCGCCGCGAAAGTTGAGCGGAGCACCGTCGTTCCAGGACGACCAGATCGCCCGCATGGCCACGATGTACTCGCGCATCCGCGGCGCGGGGTGTGACCACGGCATCGAATAGCGCTTCTCGATGTGTGGCTTGATCTGACTGCCGAGCCCGAGTAGCAACCGCCCGCGAGAGAGTCGTTGCACGTCATTGGCCAGCGTCGCGGTGATCATCGGACTGCGCCCGAAGGCCACGACGATCCCGGTGCCGAGTTCGATTCGCGTCGTCGCGGTGGCGGCACCGGCGAGAATGAGCAACGGGTCGTGACCGACTTCCGCCGCCCATAGTCCGGCGTAACCGTCGGCCTCGGCCTTCGCGGCCAACGGATACTGGCCATCGGGATCGAAAGTGAGATCGGTGTCGAGGAGCACGATTTGACTGTACTCACGCGCTCCACCCCCAATCCCGTTCGCCGGTGCGTCGGTTGCCCTTCGGCCACGCTCGCCTCGTCTCTATGTCGCGTCCTCCCACACCAGGCGCCACCCTGGTCGGTCCTCGGGCAAGACCACCATCTCCATCGACGCCAGCGCTGGCCGCTACCGTCGTAACAAGGGAGGGACCGTATGACGACCGAGGCCGGCGGGGTCCTCGATGAGTTTGATCGCGAGCGTCGGGCCCTCGGGCTGTCCATGGCCTACGGACTCGTCTTGGCGGCACTCGGTATCGCCATCGGAGTCATCACCGGTTCCCAGATCATCCTGTTCGACGGCTTCTACACGTTCCTCGGAATCGGACTGTCGTGGATGGCCATACGGGTGTCGATCCTCGTCGCCAGCGGTCCTACGTCTCGATACCCCTTCGGTCGAGAGGCACTCGTTCCACTGATCATCGGCGTGGAGGCCGTTGCCCTGCTCGCGACGTGTGCGTACGCCTCATTCAACGCCGTGCTCTCGATCATCCACGGTGGCGATACCCTCGCCTCGGGCTGGGGCGTCGGGTACGCCGTGGTATCCCTCGTGGTCCCTACCGGCGTGTGGTGGTGGTTGCGCCGTCTCGCGAGCGACTCAGAACTGGTACGCGCCGAGGCGACGCAGTGGCTCACGGGCGGCGTTCTGGGATCCGCGATGATCATCGCGTATATTGCCGCCCACCTGCTGATTGGAACCTCCGCGGCGCGAGCCGCCCACTACCTTGACCCGTCACTCGTAATCCTCGCGTGCCTCGTCTTCGTGGCTCCGCCGTTGCGCATGATCCACACCACGTTCATTGAACTGGTCGAGGGCAGTCCGGACATCGACCTTCGCGGGCCGGCTAACGACGCGGTCAACGAAGTCGTCGGCCAGTTCGGACTCGGTGACCGCCACCTCAGAATGACCAAGATCGGCCGGAAGTTCTACGTCGAACTCGAATTCATCGTGTCGCCGTCGTGGACCGCCCAGCAGTCCGACCAGGTGCGTAATGCCCTGTTCGCCCGACTCGATGAACTGCCCCACGACATCTGGCTCACCGTCGAGTTCACGGCCCAACGATCGACGTGGGCCTAACGAGCGTTCGGACGCACCGAATCATCGAGCGACGAGTTCGCACGCCTGAGCACAGCGAGCCCGATCGAGGCAGCGACGAAGCACGAAACGGCACCCACGCCCAGACCGACCCGAGCTCCCCAGTGACTCGTGATCAATCCGATCACCGGCCCGCCGATCGGCGTGGAGCCCATGAAAGCGACGGCCCACAGGGCCATCACCCGTCCGCGCATCGCCGGCTCACTCGTCAGTTGCAGGGTCGAATTGGCCATCGAGAGGAACGAGACACTGGCGAAGCCGACCATCGCGAGGGCGACGAACTCCAAGGCGAGTAGCGGAGCCATCGACGCGAACACGAGCACCACCCCGAAGATCGAACTCGCGAGCATCATCGGACGAATCCCGACGCGCCCCCGCGTCGCTGACACCAATCCCCCGACGACGGCGCCGACTCCCATGGAGGTGACCAGCAGCCCGTAGACCCGTGATCCACCGTGAAAGACGCTCGCCGCAACGACCGGCAACGTGACCTGGAACTCGTAGGCGAAGGTGCCCACCAAGCCCATCATGACTAGTGGGAATAACAGGCCGGGCGTTCGAGCGACGTAGCGCAGCCCCGCGCGCAGTTGGCCCCGTTCCCGAGGCGCCGGCGGGCTGGGCGAGAGGGACGCTGTCTCCATAGCGACGAGTGAGCCGACGACCGCGACAAAACTCACCGCGTTCAGCACGAAGCACCAGCCCTCCCCCACGGCCGCGATCAGGACCCCAGCCAGTGCTGGTCCGACCGCGCGAGCCGCGTTGTTCATCGTCGAGTTGAGACTCACCGCGTTTCGCAGGTCGTCCGGTCCCACCATCTCGAGCATGAAGGCCTGCCGAGATGGATTCTCGAAGCTGTTGTTGAGCCCGAGCACGACCGCGAGGACGCACACGTCGAGGTAGGTGACCTCGTGGCGCAACGCCAGCGTGCCGAGCACCGCCGCCTGGACAGCCATCAACAGCTGCAGCACGATGAGGAACCGACGTTTGTCGACCCGGTCCGCGATGACACCGCCGTAGGGACCGAGGACGAGGACTGGCAGAGTCTGCAGGGCGACCACCACGCCGATCGCCGTCGCGGAATGCGTGAGTACCAGCACCAGCCACGACTGCGCCGTCATCTGCATCCACGTGCCAACGAGTGACGTTGACTGCCCGATGAAAAACTTGCGATAGTTCGCATTGGCGAGCGACGAGAACGTCCGCTCCGCCGTCGAGCGCAGGCTCACCGACGCTCCCGGCACACGTCATCGGCGATGGCGTCGAGAAGGGGAATCACGTCGATCACTCGTCGAAGGTCGCGATCACTGAGGTGGCCCAACGCGTCACCGAGCACCGCCGTACGCTCCCGGCGCAACGAATCGGCGAGTCGACGTCCGCTGCGGGTCGCTGCGACGTGCACCACTCGTTCGTCGTCGAGGTCCTGGGTTCGCTCCACCAGCGATTCACGTTCCAGATGGCTCACGATTCGAGACACCATCGTGGCGTTCATTCCCTCGTCGGCCGCGATCGTCGCCAGGCGCATCGGGCCCCGGCGCACGACAACCCGCAGCACATCGCGTTGACTCGGCGAAAGCGAGCTCGATCCGTGCGCCGCCCGCAGTGAACGACCGAGGCGTCCAATCACGGTTCGCAGCCGATCGGCCGCCTCGTCGACTTCCGTTACGCGTCCCTCTGACATCGCCCGCATCGTAGTTCAGATGCTTGCCGGCAGGCAATTACCTGTGGTGCGGGACCCTTCCAGTCGGCCCGGGCTCGCTGCGGGCGCCCGGTTCGCCGACCGCGCTACCACCCGGTAAGACCCGCCTCACAGGGCTCAACGCACCGCTCGGGAGAAACGACGTCGCGCCGTCGTGCGAAATCGCCGACACCGCGCAAACAAGGTTCCTCGTTGGTAGCACGTGCACGAAAGTACGTGGTGGCCCGTAAAATTGGCGTCCGTGGTAAATGACAGACTGGTGTGCCCGTCCCCGACACTCCCTGCGAGTGTGACAACGAGAGAACAGCGACGATGACCAACCAAGTAAACGCACCTCGGGCCGCCGGACGATCGGCGGCGCCGACGGCGTCCAAGCCGCCCGCGAAGGCGCCCGCCAAGCGGAGTTCACGCGCGAAGCCGGCGAAACTCACGCCGGCGGAGGTGACCAGACTCACCGAGTTCTATCGCCAGATGCTCACTATCCGACGGTTCGAGGAACGGGCGGCCCGCAGCTACACCCAGGCGCTCATCGGGGGCTACTGCCACCTCAATCTGGGCGAAGAGGCCGCGGTGGTGGGTCTGCTGTCGGCGCTCGAGCGCACCGACTATCTCTTCACGAACTACCGCGAACACGGGTACGCGATCAATCGGGGCATCGACCCGAATCGCGTCATGGCCGAACTCTACGGCCGAATCGACGGCGTCTCCAAGGGCTGGGGCGGCTCGATGCACATGTTCGACATCACCCATCGCCTGCTCGGGGGTTACGGCATCGTCGGCGGTCAGATCCCACTCGCCACGGGCGCCGCGCTGGCGATCGATTACCGCGGCGGTTCCGAGATTGTGATGTGCACGATGGGTGACGGCACCACCAACGTCGGCGCCTTCCACGAATCGCTCAACATCGCCGCGCTGTGGAACCTCCCCATCGTCTACGTAATCATCAATAACCGGTTGGGAATGGGTACGACCGTCGAGAAGTCATCGGCCGAACCGGAGCTCTTCCGCCGCGGTGCGGCCTATCGGATCGAGTCGGCGCGCGTCGATGGTCTAGACCCACTCGCCGTGTCCGAGGCGAGTGCGCGCGCGGTCGCCGTCGCCCGCGCGGGGCGGCCCTACCTCCTCGAAGTGGTCTCGGAGCGACTGCGCGGCCACTCGGTCGTTGACCCGGCGAAGTACCGGACCGAGGCCGAGGTCGCCCAGTTACGAGACCACGACCCCGTCGTAACCTTCGGCGCCAAACTCGTGCGTGACGGCGTCATCGACGCCAACACCATGGCCGCCATCGAACACGAAGTGACGGCTCGAATCGATGAGGCCGCGGCCTTCGCCGAGGCGAGCCCGACGCCCGACGTCGCGACCCTGTTCGACTACACCTACGCGACGCCCGTCGCCAATGACTCGCGGCGCCTACCCGGACAGCCGTTGTTCGATCCAGCCCCGCTACCCGACCTGGGAGAAGACCAGTGACCACGATGACGTACCGCCAGGCGCTGCACGACACGCTGCGCGCCGAGATGTTGCGAGACGAAAACGTGCTGCTCCTCGGTGAGGAGATTGGCGTCTTCGAAGGCTCGTACAAGATCACCGCCGGCTTGCTGGCCGAGTTCGGCGAGAAGCGAGTTCGCGACACCCCCATCGCCGAGGAGGGTTTCACGGGCGCCGCGGTCGGCGCCGCGATGCTCGGCCTCCGACCGGTCGTCGAGATCATGACGATCAACTTCTCACTGCTCGCCCTCGACCAAATCGTCAACCACGCCGCCAAGATCTACGGCATGTTCGGCGGTCAGGCCAAGGTTCCGCTCGTGATCCGCACGCCCGGCGGTGGCGGACAGCAGCTGGGCGCGACGCACTCACAGAACATCGAGCTCTACTACGCCTTCGTCCCCGGTCTCAAGGTCGTCGCCCCCAGCACCCCCGCTGACGCCAAGGCACTCTTGATCGCGGCGATCAGAGACGACGACCCCGTGCTGTTTCTCGAGAACCTGGCGTTGTACAACACCAAGGGTGACGTTCCCGACGACGACACACCGGCCGAGATCGGCCGAGCGGCCGTCACTCGAACCGGGCGCGACCTCACGCTCATCGGCTATTCGCGCATGGCGCACGTCGCCGCTCAGGTCGCCGACCAACTCGCCGCCTCCGACGGACTCGACATCGAGGTCATCGACCTGCGCAGTCTTCGCCCGCTCGACCGCCCGACGATCATCGAGTCGGTCAAGAAGACCCACGCCGCCGTCGTGGTCGAAGACGACTGGTTGACCTACGGCATTGGCGCCGAGATCGCGGCCACCATCTCCGATGGTGCCTTCGACTATCTCGACGCCCCCGTGCGCCGGGTGGCGATGGCGGAAGTCCCACTCCCCTATTCCAAGCCCTTGGAGACCGCGGCGCTGCCGTCGGTGGACGACGTGATCAACGCCGTCCACCAGACGCTCGACGCCGTTGGTCGCCGTCACCAGAAGGTCGGCCATGATTGAGATCAAAATGCCCCGTCTCTCGGACACCATGGAAGAGGGATCGGTCGCCACGTGGCACAAACACCCCGGTGACCACGTCGAGGCGGGCGAGGTGCTCGTCGAGATCGAGACCGATAAGGCGACGATGGAGTACGAAGCCTACGAAACCGGGACGCTGACTGAGATCCTGGTCGCCGAGGGCGAGGTCGTCGCCATCGGAACCCCGATCGCGCTGCTCGACAGCGGCGTCGCCACCGCCCGCGCCGTTGCGACGCCGGCGCCCTCCGTGGCGCCGCCGACGCCATCGCCCGTTCGCGCCCCTGAGCCGGCGCCCGGGTCCAGCGCGACCGTTGAGTCCGCGCCGACTGCGACGTTCGCCGTCGGCGAGGGCCAGCGGCGCTTCGCCTCGCCCCTCGTGCGTCGCATCGCGCGCCAGTACGGCATCGATCTGACGGGGGTGCGCGGCAGCGGACCGGGGGGACGCATCATCCGTCGCGACATCATGTCCCTCGTCGATGGTGTCGTGCCCGCTTCCACTACCGAGATCGCCCCTCAAACCCCGGCCGTCGTTGACGAACGGCGAGGCTCCGAATCGATCGCGCTGAGTAGCACCCGCCGGGTGATCGCCCGTCGACTCGGCGAGAGCGCGCGCACAACCCCGCACTTCTTCGTCACCGCCGTCGCCGACGCGCACTCGCTCGTCGCCATGCGTAGCGAGCTCAACACCCAGCTCGTTGCGGTGGGTCGCGCGAAGGTGAGCGTCAATGACCTCCTGATTCGCGCCTGCGCCCTGGCGCTGCGTGAGCACCCCGCCGTGAACGCGTCCTACATCGACGACGCGAGTACCACGATGCTGGTCCACCACCGAATCAACATTGGGGTGGCGGTCGCCTCGGCCAACGGTCTCGTCGTGCCCGTCATCGACGACGCCGACCAGAAGACCGTGAGCGAACTCGGCACCGAGACCAAGCGGCTGGCGGCGCTCGCGAACGACAAGAAGCTCAGCCTCGAGCAGATGTCGGGGGGCACGTTCACCATCAGCAACCTCGGCATGTTCGGCGTCGAGCAGTTCACGGCGATTATCAATCCCCCCGAGGGTGCGATCCTGGCCGTCGGCGCGACGACGCTCGAGCCCCGGGTGGTCGACGGTGAGGTGCAGGTACGCCACACGATGCGTTACACGCTGTCTTCGGACCACCGAATCATCGACGGCGCGCTCGCCGCCCAATTCCTTCGGACGCTGACGACCTTCCTCGAGAACCCCTGGTCCCTGGTCGCCTGAGGCGCCGCGGTCAATCGACCGCGTAGTGAACCGCCTCGGCGACGACGTCGCTGATCGACCGGTTGGGCGGGTTCTGGCTCGCGTAGTACTCGATAGCCACCGAGAGCGCCGCGTTGAGCACCGCCGCACGCACGCGTACCGCGAGACTCTCCTCACTGCTGTCGTCGTGTCGTGCGATGACACTGGCCAGCGAGCGGGTCGCGTCGTGGTGAACCCCTAGCCACACCGCGTTGATCGCGGGTTCACGGTCCGCCAGTCGCAACAGCCTCACCACAACGTCGACGTCCTCGCCCTCGCGCGCAGACGGGTCGGCCCAGGCGCCGG
>JAJXTB010000027.1 GCA_021784205.1 Actinomycetes bacterium | reverse complement strand
CTTCTGGGTAAGCCGGTGTCCGAGTCCAGCGCTCTGTTCGTTCCCACCGGGATCTATCCGTTTCCTGGCGGCAGCATGATGGCCTGGAACGCGATGCGCGGAACTGCGAAGAGCCCACTCACTGATCTGGGTTGGAAGTCGATGGGCGTTCTCGAACTCACGGCGTTGCCGAGTATCCAACGAGAGAGCTGGGTTCCCGTCATCCAAGACACCGACGCACTGCTCGTCTGGGGTGGCAACGTCTTGTACCTGTGTCACTGGATGCGCGAGTCCGGACTCGCCGACCTCTTGCCGTCTCTGGAGTCGCTGGTTTACGTCGGGGTGAGTGCGGGCAGTATCGCGATGTCGCTCTACAACGTCGACATCGACTTCAACCGCAAGTTCGTTCCTACTGGCAGCGATATGTCGAAGGGGGGCGAGAGGTCATTGGGTTTCGTCGACTTCGCGCTGTGCGTGCACCTTGACCACCCGGACCAGAACTTCGAGGACAGCTCGATGGAGAACGTCGAGAAGTGGGCGGCGGGGGTGCCGGTACCGACGTACGCGATTGACGATCAGAGCGCCATCAAAGTGAACGGCGGAGTCGTCGAGGTGGTCTCCGAGGGACACTGGCGGCGATTCGACGGAGCGAGAACGAGTGACTGACACGCACTGAGGTTGCGACGACTCGGGGCAAGACGAGAATCGGAGGTGACATGAAACACGGACTCTTCCTTCCTCCCTTCGACGGACTCGCCGACGCGGCCCGCATGGGCGAGCTCGCGGTGCTGGCGGAGGAGTCGGGCTGGGACGGGTTCTTCGTCTGGGACCACCTTCGCTACGCGGCCCCGGTGCGCGAGATCGCCGATGCCTACGCCTGTCTCGCGGTGATGGCAGCGCGAACGTCGCGGATCGTGGTGGGTCCTATGGTGACCCCGCTAATTCGTCGCCGACCCCAGGTTGTGGCTCGTCAGGCTGTCACCCTCGACCACCTCTCAGGCGGGCGTCTCGTCATGGGTTTCGGTCTCGGGGACGACTACTCGGATGGCGATCTCGCCTGCTTCGGAGAGCTGACCGACCTCGCAGCACGCGCTCGTGCGCTCGACGAGGGCTTGAAGGTCTTCTCCGGCCTGGTGCACGGTGACGTCGTGGACGTCGACGGGGAGTTCGTGACGGCTCGAGACGTCGCGTATCGACCCACCGCCTTGCGCCCCACGGGGATCCCGACATGGACCGCGGGTCGCTGGCCACACCTTGGTCCCATCCGGCGCGCCGCCCGCCACGACGGGATGATGGTCATCCAGATCAGCGAGCCCGCCCAGGTCGAGGAACTGAGAGTTCGCCTCGGTGAAGCGGGCGCCGATGTGGACCACTTCGACATCGCGGTCTGGGGCCAACGCGACGAGCGTCTCGTCTATCGGGCGGACGAGCGCTACGAGGAGTGGGCCCGTGCGGGGGTGACGTGGTTCCTCACCGGTCCGGGACCCTTCAATCTGGACGTCGCGGTCGTGCGCGACTATGTGTCGGCCGGCCCACCCCGCTACTAGGCGACGATAACTCTCGTTACTGCTGACCTCGCGTGCACTTCGTCACCCGGGAGTGTGGAACTCGTGTGGGAGGGTTCGCCATCACATCGACCCGAAATCGACGCTCTCTTGTGGCAGACACTGTACGTGAGTCGAGTCAAGGGTTTTCTGGAGTTTGGCGGAGTTGGACGCGACTCCTAACGAGAACTCGGATGTTCACTAACTCGAGTTCCCGCAGCTGTGCTGGCTCTTGGACTAGCAGCGGTTTCGCAGCTAGTCCGCGCACGCGACGAGGCCAAATCCCACTACGTAGCGCCCACCCGCTTTGACAGTGACCCAGCGGACGGGTCCCGTGTACGTGGAGATCACTTCGTACGTGCCAGGTGGGACCGTGAAGGAGAAGGGACCTACCCACGGGACCTTCCTTGGAAAGTGGATGGACTGACTCTCAAACGTGTGACCCCGGTGAATCAGCACCACTTTCTCGGGGATGGCGGTGGGGGCCGGCGCGCCGGGAGTGACAACAACCGAGCCGGGACCGCACTCCAGCAATCTGCCTGTGATGACTCCGGTGGCTTCGATGGCGGACGACGTCCTGACGTTGAGCGCAACCGCTGATCCAGAGATAAGGAGGATTAAAGCGATAACGAGTCCGCGGGTACTTGGGATTCCGTTCAAGACCATTCGCGACTCCTGGCTCGGCTGACCTACTTCGATACTGTCCAGGTACGCACTTGGCTTACCCGACGCGACCTTCACATCCTGGTCCTGCATGCCACAACGTACAAGTCCCGATCCACCGCTCAACCGGTAATTGATCGGGGCGTACGTACATCCATCGGTGGCACTTACGTGCACATCTCGTGGTGGGGTAGTCACAAAACCCAGAGGCCAAGGGGTGACTGGGCTCTGGAAGCGGGCTGAACCGGCGGCTAACGGTAAATGGGCCGCCTGCTAACAGCTATAGACCCTGACCAGGACTTCCACGCGTCAAATGGCGCGTTCCGAGGTTGGAGAAGTTGTGCGATCTGATCGGCCCGTGGGGGAGCCACTTTCTGCAGGCCAGGCACTCGCAAGGCAACTACGTCGGCTCGGAGCCTCCTGCATCGGCGGACAGTAAACCGCGGCTGACGAAGAGTAGAGCTACCAAGACCAGGGATGCCTCAGACTCATTGATCTGGTCACGTTCGCCGTGGAGCGCCTCATTCCGGAGACTGAGGCCAATCCAATCGCAGAACACCACCCGCAGGAACCGGCACCAAGATGAATCCACGCCGAGTCTCTCTAGGCGCGCAACCAAGGCACCTAGCATCTCGTACTGGCTCCGTTTGTCCCCTACCGGTGGTGTCCAGACAGGTTCGCCTCGCGACTCGGCGTAGTCCCTGAGAAGGCGCTCAATGCGAGGCAGCCCGGTCATCGCTGCCCCCTCTGGGTCGCTCAACCTCCTATTGAAGACCCGGCGCACCGCGAGCGCGGTCTCGTCCGCGACCCAACTTCCTTCCCCGAAGAACGCCAGCGACTCGTTGTGGCCGAACGGCGCCCACTTCGTGAGTATCTGGCGCAAGGCCAAGTCGAAGAGTGGTGCCAGGAACCCGAGCTGTCGTTGCTCGATCTTGGACAGGAGGTAGCGCGGGTCATCTCCCTGAACGGACTGAACCTCGCGACCTCGTCTATCCAGGATCATCGTCGGAAAGAAAGTCGTAAGCGGTGCTTGACGAGGGAGGTCGTCAGCGAGTGAACGATTCTCCTCGACGCGTCCGGTAGGTGGCCCCACTTCAAGAAGCTGAAGAAGTGCGTCTTGCCAGGTCCCTAGCGAGAGAAGGGACTCAATCCATTGGTCGACGGTCGCGCGAGGATACGTGAACTCGACTCGCTCTTTCATGAGGCCGAGATCGGCCACGCCTATTTCTTGAAGACGCTGCGTGGCGATCGTGAGGAGATCCTCTTGCTGGGACCGCACCGCGATCTCTGCGGCCTCGCGGAGGTGCATCATCGCGACCAGCGGAGAAGATGCCGCTGCTGCGTCAAGGAGTGATTGAACGTGGGCTCGCTGCAACGCAGTGCGCTCGTCGATCGTCGTTGCTCGCGCTTGCTGAAGGCCGATGACGCTCGCGATGTTGAAGACGTCGTCGGAGTAGCGAGTGCGAGCTCGGTCGAGCACTTCATCGACGGAGCTCGGAGCGTCCGGCTGGCTGACGACCGGCCTTAGAAGTCCCAGCACCGCACCCGGACCGAGTGTGGGGTCGTGAATCGCGTCATCGGCCAACGCAACGGCAAGTTCCATCGCGTCGCGACTCAGATCGTTCAGGTGTCGATAGACCGCGAGGCGAACCGCCGAGTCGATGGAGTAAACCCGATCCATAGCGGCGCTGATGCGATCAACGCCGTTTCTGATCTCTGTGGATGGGAGGGGCCTCCTCGCGAGTTCAAGGTGAGCCTCTACCGCAAGCCGGTCGTGGTCGCGTGGTGCGCCTCGATTAAGTACGGCGCACAGTTCGTGCAGCCGGGCGCGAACGACCGCCGACGTCACGACGGCTGCGAGCTTCTCCCAACAGTCCACGACGTCGTCGGGAACCTGATCGAGTGGCGGTGGTGTCTCGAACCCATCAAACGTGGCGAGTGGCCCGAATCGGCCCCGACCCTGCTCGTCAGTCTTGATGTAGGTCAATGCCCAGTCAGCGGCAAGAAGGAACTTGGAATCCGATTCCGCTACCGCGAGTGCCGTCTTTGCTCGGAGCGTGTCGGTCTTGCTCGCAGTAGTCTCATCAATCCTGGTAGCCGCAGCGAGGAGTTCTGGCTCGTCCGACGCTCCTGTCACGAGTTGCCTGTCTGAATGAGCAGGAGCTTCCAGTCGTCTATGGCGTTTGTAGAGTTTGACTCACCCAGGAAGAGGCACCTCCACTGGCGGTGCATTTGGTGGTCGCTCACGTATCGCGCCCACTCCTCCGCGGCGCCTCTGGCTACGAAGTCGTCGTCCTGCAGGTCTCGGTCGGCCTTGGTCTCGACTAGCCAAACGGTGTCGTCAGCAGCCTCAGCGGCGAAGTCCGGGTGGTAGCACCGACCCTGGTAGAGGCGGGCGGCGTTCTTCTCTGAGGTCCGGCAATCGGACGGCTCTATCCACTCATAGGAGCCCTCATCGCGGGCAAGAAGCTGCAGGTGCTTGTTATTCCAAGACAAGTCGAGGGCTCCGGGAGGCTGGTTGCTGATCATGTGTCAAGTCCTCCTAGGTGATCCAACTCAGTGTCGGGACGCCTTCTCGCAACCGTACTCGCGCGAGGTGCCATAGTTGCCAAAACCCCCGGTATGTCAGCGCCCGCGAACTAAAGGGACCTTGCCTCGTCACAGAGTAGAAGTCGCAGCCGAAGTGAGCTCTCCCGGAACCGCTCAAAGGCGGCGTTCATCCCCTTGTGGGCGTCGATCCTCGGCTGCCCATTCTCCACTCGCTCGACCGCGCCACAACTCGACAGCAAGGTGCTCCAGAGGCCGTTGGTCTCCTCCATCGCCTTCTCCACGCGGTCTGGGAGGAACAGTGAGACGAGTGCGTCGACGTCCGGATTCTGGATGTAGGAGTGATCCTCCTGTTCGACGAACTCGGTGCCCGCCAGTAGCGGGCGACCAACGCCTCAGCGGTCTCCAGCTGGTGGCTCCGCTGTCGCTCGAGAAGTAGGCAGGTCTCACGGCGGCTGGCGAAGTCGCGGTCCTAGCGGGCTTCAGAGGCCCGGGGTGGGGCGTTCACAAGAGTCGGAGGCCTTGTGGCGCTTCGGTTCCGGAGATCCCCGGAGGGGCTTTCTAACAGTAAGTTGCGGGATCTCAAACAGTCGTGGAGCCTCATCAGGAGCGAAGTCAGGTGAGCCCAGTAAGACCTGCTGGAGGCGGACAACGACAATGGTTTCGACCGTGGGCCGCCTCCGCGCTCCTGACGATCTTCGCTCCGAGCGGTTGGCCCCCTGAGGTAGTTGCTCTACGTACTACGTGCGATTCTCCACGCCCCTGCATCGATGGATGGTTGCGCCAGGTCAGCTGGTGGGTACGGTGTCAGACGTGGGTGCTACTTTGGTGCCAAATGGGGTTGTCGAATCTGGAGGCCATGGCGTGACCGACGTTGAGTTTGACGAGTTCGATGTCCCACTTGGTGGCCTCGACCGTCTATCGCGAGTGAAGTTCGAGCGCACGCACCTCGTGGGCGCAGCGGCAGAGGTCAGGCTAGTGCCCGCCAAGTCAGAGTTATCCGAGGCTGACGCTGTACGCGTATGGGAAGGTCTGGGGAAAGAGTCGCTGCCTATCTTCGACCGTCATTCGACAAACCTCGTCAACCTGACATTGACCCCCAGCGGCCACCAGCAGACTCAAGAGAACCAGGTCGGCTGGATCTTGGCAAGCGCGGATCGAACCACTTCGGTGACCTTGTACCCGAATCTGGTTGCAGTCCAGACGACCCGGTATGACCACTACCGAGTCAGTCTCGGTGAGCCGCTTGCCCGTGCTCTTGCTCTGATCATTGAAGCAACGGGTGCGAGCGTTATTAACCGCATCGGTTTGAGGTTCATCAACCGGCTTCAAGATCCCTCAGCAGACACTCCAGAGTTCTGGGTCGAGCACATTCGAGATGGCTTCTCGGGACCGCTCACTGGCAACTTGGCACGTTTGGTTGAGGCTGCTCATCAACAGACCCAGCTCCGACTCGAACAGAACGCCGCCGCACGAATCATCAGCGGAGTCTTTCGCGAGGGGGACGGGATCCACTACTCGTTCTTGGTTGATGTGGATGTGTTCCGAGAGCAGGCACTTGCCTATGACGCGCAACTATGTGAAAACCTAGCAAGGCAACTTGACAGGACCGCGTTGTCGCTCTTCTCTCATGTAGTCACGCCGGCTCACCTTGACGACCTCGGTCGCACAGTTGTGGAGGCAGCATCATGACGCTCCCTGTACTAAGTCCGACAGCTGACGCTTTTGCGCACACCACAGCGCCAGCTTGGGACACGCAGATCTTGCAGAAGTCTTGGACGTGGGTAACGAGGCTTGGTTTTCCCGAGGAAGTCAGCGACACTTTGGCAACTTGGGGCTCTACCCTCGTCTCCTCTGTGGCGACGATGATGGAGTACCCCACTACCGAGGTTGAGGCTGTCGAGTACATTGCACGTGTTCTCAAACTTTCTCAGGTCGCCGTTCTCAGAGCCGTCGGCGTGCCTAAGCGGACATTCCACGGGTGGAAGGGTAAGGGTCATCAGCCCCGAGACGGCGTCAAGCATCGTGTGTGGGAGGTGACGGCCCTCGTGGCAGACATGGCTGCGTTCCACAAGGATGTTGCGGCGTGGTTCCACTCGACTCCGGAGGTTTTCGAGGCGTTCAAGTCCGGTGACACGCACAAGCTCTCGATGGCCGAGCTCGAGTGGAGTAGTCGGAACCTGAAGACTCAACTCCCGCACGTCTTCGAAGCCAGTGACGTTGTCGGATTACCTGACCGTTCCGGCATGGTTACTGGATTCGTTTCTGAAGACCTGGATGATCAGAAACCCAACCGAGACTCGGAACTGCAATGACAGACGGCCAGGATGCTTCCGAAGAGCCCGTCCCGCCGACCTCCGTGCACCATCTCCTGACGGGCTCGA
Organism: Actinomycetes bacterium; assembly: GCA_021784205.1. Next base: position 16,073 of record JAJXTB010000027.1, on the reverse strand, counting down.
TTGCGAAGAACGCAATCGCTCTCGGGGAATGGAGCCAGGGCGACATCATCTCACCGCCGGATGAACCCCTGGCCCTTCCATTCACGTGGGTTCAGCCACCTGGCAACGACGCCATTACTGGCACAAAGAACCCCTCGACAACCGACGTCAAGCCGTTCTACTCGAATGCTTCGACGAGCCTCCTCGTCGTAGCATCGCAGACGTGCGATGTGTCCGGTGCTGACACTGGCAAGCAGCACCCGATCGTGATGGCGGCCCTGCTAACACCTGCCACGCTGCTTGATCCGTCCATCGTCGCGGCTGCGAGGCAGGGGCGCGCCGACTACTTGATCGAGTCCATCTACAAAGACCCGTCACAACCGAGTGTCAGCTGGCTTGTTGATCTGCGTATGCTCGTTCCCGTTTCGAAGGGTCTGCTTCTCAAGCGGAAGCCAGGCGTCAGCGCTTTTAGCAGTGACGGACTCATGCTTTTCGCTGCCGCTTTGGCCCACAAGTTCGGTCGCGCCGCGATCGATGACGTTCTGGTCACTGAACTTCCCAAGGTCCTGAATGACCACGTGCTCTCCGTCGGACCGAGGAACCCTGTGTTCGTCGACACGGAGGAGGTCCGCTTGCAGGTCTTCCCCAGCGGCCCCCTTGCCCACGCAGGGGTAGGAGTCATTGTCATCGTCGACCCCGGTGTGAAGAAGCGGGCCATGAAGGTCTGGACGGGCTGGGAGAGCAAAGTGGAGACCAGGTTGAAGAGCCAGGGCTTCCATCTGAGAACGACTCGGGTCGAGACCGCGAACACTCTGAAGGCCGTGGTCTACAGAGAAACGACTGGATTGCGCATACCAGCGCTTGGTCCTGCTCGTTGGATCTAAGAACTGAGGCGGGAGTCGTACGTGAAGAGGTCAGGTCACGAGAGCCCGATGATTCGGTGGCCGTATTCACGCCTACCCCTTGTACGTGGGGTGATACGCGGTTCGAATCTCGCTCTCTGACGCGCCAGCGCGCATCGCTTCGGCGATCCATGCGGTGAGACGCACCCGAGCGTCATCAGCCATCCGCTTCCAGAGCTCCACCGTCTCACGTCGCTTTTCCTCGGGGAGATTGGCCAAGCGCAGGGCACTCGCGTCGATCTTCTCCTGGTGGCGGCCGATCACGCCGGTGTCATCGCGAATCTCCTTGAGCGCGCGGCGCACGCGTTTCTCTCGCTCTCTCCGCAACTCATCTTCTCGGCGATCGAACTCGTCCACCCTTGCCTCCAGGGCCGACACTGCCACGGGAAGACCACACGGAGGTGGATGCGATGACCACTGATGAGTACCTGGCAGAGCTGAGGGAGATCGTCAGCGAAATCGAGCACCACTCAGCTGTCTACTGCGCGGCGGACATTGCTGATCCCGTCGGCTGGGAAACCGTTCGGCAGGAGCGGAACGCAATCAACGCATTGCACGAACGCTTCGACGTCGTCACGGAAGCGTGGCTCGCTGGATCGGACAACTGAGTCGAAGTCTCGAGCACGCTCCGTCCCGCGGCGCTCTTGGGACTACTGCGGCGACGTGAGCCCACGCAGCAGATCGCCGAACTCGCCACGGACACGCTCGAACTCAACGTGTTGACCCGCCATCAGAGCGAGTAGATCACCCACCGGCCACACGACCTGGACACCGTGTCGCGCATAGTAAAGCCCGACTTCCTCGATCCCGTAGACATCGTCGAGGTCACTGAGTGCGTACCCGAGCACCTGCCAGAGACTCACCCGTTCGATGGTCGATCCCGTCGTCACCTTCACGTCGAGAAGGCGCCGCCCGGCGATGAGGTCGGCGTCGGCGCCCCCGAGGTAGACACTGCCGGTGAAGCCTGGGTTCGCAGTTATCGATGAGGCGAGTAACGATGTCTGGGTTACTGCGAGGTGGCGCGCTAGATCAATGAGGTCATCGAGCGCCGGGTCCGGCACCAGGTTGAGGATCTCGTCGAGATCGGCCAACGGCCCCATGCGAACGAGGGGGTGACGCTCGTCGGGACCTCCCATCCGGAAGACCTGCTCGTACAGAGCCAGCACGTAGCACAGTGCCCCCAGGTCTCTCTCGAAGGCAAGGTCACCCCGTGCAGATGTCTCCGCGCGTCGGAGTTCGGAGAGTCGCCGCTCCACGTCGAGGAACGCCGGGTGCACACCGAGCTGGCTGGTCCAGTAACCCACCAGCTGGGTGGCGCCCTCACGCGCCACGCGATGGTCGCCCTCACGGGCGGAGAAGAAGAAGCGCACCCGGTAGTCGAAGGCCACGCCGACCGCGTCCCAGGGGTAGCCGATGCGGACATCGCCTCGCGGCACGACTGGGGGATCCCCGAGGCGCCAAGCTGGCTTTCCCGGCGGTGCGCCGGAGGCGTACCTGCCGAAGACGACGCCCTGATCTTCCGTGGGGACCAATGCAGCGCGAGCGGCGCCTGCATCCGAGTAGTTGTGGACGAAAAACTGCTGGACCGGACTCGACTTGTCGGCGAGGTGGCTCGTGAGCGACACGATCGAAACATACCTCGCTCGGAGCGGATCGATCCGACGTCGCCGTTCTCCCCGATGACACCGTCGCGTCCTATCGTCACATGTATGGCACCTCTGTTTCGCCGTGGCCAAGATCCCAAGACACCCCGAATCACTCCGCCACGCGATCGGGCCGAGGTAGAGGACCGTCGGGTCGCCGCCTGCCCCTACTGCGGCGTCGTACTGAAGAAGGTGCCGGGTGCTGCCACGACATGCCCGTCGTGCCACGAAATGATCTTCGTGCGAACGAATCAGCGCAGCCGCGTGCGAATGGTCGTGACGCGGGCCGAAGCTGACGAGATCGACGACGTGAACGAGGCGATCACTGCGGGCAACCTCGACGCCTACGACGCCCGCGTCACCCGTTGCCGCGACGACCTGCGCAGTACGGGCAAGTTCGGCCCGTCGCCCGCGTACAAGGACGTGCGGTGGCGGATGCTCAGCGAGAACGTCGTCGACGCCCTCGCAGCGAAAGATCCCGTGGCCCTCTTGTTCACGTATCGCACGATGCTCGAAGTACTGCGCCGAAGTCGCACGACAGACGCGGCGCTTGCACTCGCACTCGCGGTGTTCTATTTCGAGCAGTGCGGAGAACCCGTGTACGCATTTCGACCTGACGAGCCCGATACCGACGGAGTCGAGTGGCTTGCGTTCGCCGAGCGAGCCCCTGGCTCAGTAACGGAGTGGATCGGGCGCGAGTGCGACGAACTCGGTATCGCCGTCAGGGAAGCGGCCCGCAACTTCGAAGCGAGGGCTGACGAGCTTCGGCTGGCCTTCGGGCTGCCTCTACACTGGTCACGCATCTGGCCCGAGTGCGTGAAATGACCACTCCATCATCTTTTATGGGACCGAGTGATAGTGCCGACACGATTCGGCGTATGAAGGAGAAAGCGTCGGGGCATCCACTTTGGTGGAGCCATCACTTGGATCCGTGGCGCCAGTGGACCTCATCGGGTTCGGATTCTCCGAACCGCCAGGACGACTTCGGTGATGGGGATTCCGAGCGCAGTGGGTTCTAGAGTGGCAGCATCTCGGCGTCGAGCTTCGCGTGCAGAGTCTCCACGCGTGAAGGCGACAGTGGCCCGAGCTCATTGATCTTCGCGATGACGCCGTGCCCACCCGCCAGTAGCACCCCGTCGTGCTCGTAAGGCCCTTTACCCCTCTTGAAGTGCAGACTCTCGCGCAGCCCCCAAGTCGCTTCGATAAACGCCATCACGGGATGCACGGGCACCGTGCGGTCCCCGATGACCTGGGCGACGGGGATCACCAGGCGGTAGATCTTGGCGATTAGGGCGGTCCGGTCGACACCGTCAATGAAGAGATAGCGCCTCGGGTCGGTGCTGGGAAACTTCGGGCTGCGGTACTGGATCTCGCCCGCCCACTTCTTGGAGTCGATGATCCACACGCCGGAGGATGCCACGACCACGTGGTCGACGTTGGCCTCGGAGTCCCCGGGTACCTTCCGGTCGGTCAAGACGCGTGCTCCCGGCGCCAGCTCGGTAGCCAGGTACCCGCCCATCAGATACTCGCCCTGGGCGCCCTTGAGGTAGTCGTCGCCTCGGCGGCGAGCATCCAGACGGAGCGCCGAGGACCCGGCGACCGGGTCGACGTGGTCCGCGACTGTGTCGGGCGGTCCGCAGGCTCGGCAGCGCACCCTGTGGCCTGCCGGCGCCTCGGGGTTGGTCCAGCCCCGTTCGCGCTTGTCGACCTGCGCCCCGCAGGCTGAGCAGGTCGCGGCGTTGAAGGTGAATGTCTTCTCGGTCCAGGGCATGCTCTGATCGTAGGAGCGCGGTGCCTCGCGCTCGAACTTTCGTGCCACGTGCTCCCACTGGCGTCCGTCCCGTCAGGGTATCCACACCTCCAGAGCCATCCTGGTCTGCCAACCGGCGTGGATTCTCCGAACTGGTTGGTTCGGAGAATGGGAACACGCGTCTCGGCCCGGAGACGAACCCGGAGTTACAGTCCGTCTGTAGCCTCGGGGCAACCTGAAGGAAGGGGGCACCTACGACCACGGACCTGTCCTACCCGCTGGCCGAGATCGACGGAGCGACGGTGTGGGCAGCTGACCTTGCGGCGAGTGCGGAGCGCCCGACGGGGCTGACCTGTGTCGGTTGCGGCGGAGCGATGTCACTGCGCGCCGGGGAGCACCGTCGCGCGCACTTCGCGCACCGGCGCGGCGCGAGGTGCGTGGCCGGGGAGACCGCGTTGCATGCCATGACGATTCGAGCGATCGCCGACGGCCTGGTTAGCCAATCCCGCCGAGGCCGCCCTTACCCGATGGCCATCACATGCGACCACTGCGATGCCGGTCGCATGGCCAACTTGGCACGGGAGCCGGGACTGAGCGTCGATGTCGACCGGGCGGTGGCTCCGGAGGCTCGACCGGACATCTTGGTGCGTCCGCGTTCGGGGGCGGGGGACGCGCTGTTCGTCGTAGAGGTGATCGTGACGCACGCGCCAGAGGAGCCAGCACTCGAGGCCTTCAAGAGGCTGGGACTCAGGGTCATCACGGTGCGACCAACCTGGGACGCCCTCGAGGGGTTGCGTGATGGCCTTGACGCGCTGGAAGCCGGCGACGGTGCCCCCAAGCCAGGATCGGTAGGACTTCTCAGCGAGTGCCGGCTCCCCCGACACCTGACCGACGAGGCCGAGCAGTTTCGGCGCTGCGCCGAGTGCGGCGCGGACGCCCGAGTACTGACCCTCGAGGTCGCCGAGGCGCGATGCTACCGATGCTCGGGTCGGGCTCGGGTGCTTGACGTGCACCTGCGAGAGGACGGGCGCCGCGTCGCGGTAGCGGCCGGCGCGGAGGAGCTCAAGGGCGTCGCCGCAGTCGCCCGGGTGATGAACGTGCGCCTAGAGAAGCGCTTCTCGAAGACCGCGGGAGCGAACTACCTCGCCAACGTCTGCCAGTGCGGAGCGTTCCTGGGTGACAACTTCATCTACGAGGGTTTCTCGTCGAGGGAGAGCTACGAGACGGATCTGACGACTCCCGTGCGTCATTACGAGGTGTGCCGTGCCGGGCACTGGAGACTACTGGCCGAGCGTCGATGGCCGCCAGGGTCCACGGCGTTGCGGAGCCTGGGCGCGCGGGGCCTGTGTGGAGATCGGGCCGGGGTCTTCGAGGAGGCCGAGCCGCTAGTGAGCGTGACGGAGTTCGACAACTCGGCTGACGCAGCGCGCGCGATGGCACGCTTCATGACGTGGGGTCGGAGGTGGTGATTGAGCTCTCGAGGTCCAGGGCTTCTCGCGGCTTTGGACTCCTACTCTCAGGGAGCGGTCGCTCGCCGTCGGATCTGTGGCCGAATGCGCGACCGGGTTTGGGGGAGGCACGATGAGGCGTGGAGTTCGACCGTGGGTGGCGGCAGCGGTAGTCGCGTTGTTGGCGATGGGGGCTGGAGTTGCCACGATCATTCAGTCCACGGCGCTGGGCAGCGCGCACCGCGAGTTGGCGGGGGTCAACCGGAAGCTGATCGGCGAGGAGAAGCTGGCTTCGCTCGCGATCAAGGAACTGGTCGCGACGCGAGCACAGGTGAGGACGCTTCAGGCTGAGGTCACCGCAACGACGATCGCTTCGACGGCGGCGCCCATCACCCTCACTGACCCTGAGCTTCTCGTGACGACGTTCGACACCGTGGCCCAGAGGCTCATGGGTTCACTGCCACCCGCGGGGCAGACGCAGGTGTTCGTGAGCGAGTACCAAGCGATGGAGCTGCGCAACGCACAGTTGCGGATCCAGGGGCAACCGGCAGTGGCCCTGGATCCAACGGCCGAGGCGACAGCGTTTATCAACAAGTACGACCAGGCAGCGGTGATCGCATTCGGGGCCGGGAATCTTGGTCAGACGCTCAACTGCATGATCAATCCTGAGGCGGCGGGCTGTCCGACAGGGGCAGTGCCGTAGTTGTCGGGAACTGGCTCAGTCGATGGTCACACCGACACGGGCGAGTATGTGCTGAAGGGAGACTGTGGTCATCGTGGAAGAACTGCCAAACGCAAGTCCAGTCGAGACCCAACTCGAAGAACTCATCATGTTGGTTATGCGGACGAGAGATCCACTCGACGAGCTAGTCATGGGACGTTGGAGCAGGTTCGACCCGATCCACGGGACGTGGGTTACATCTTCGATGACACGCCAGGAGAGAGGCGCCATCGACCTCCTGGCTCAGTCACTCAGAGCAGATTTGCGCTTTGAGCACCTGGATGATCCGAGCGATACCGTCCTTGACCTCCTCGCTTACGTCTCGTCCGACCCGACTGCGTCGCACGTCGACTGGTTCATGGCGACTCATGCGCATCAGCCCACTGCCTGGACGTTCTGTCTGCCGGTGAGTCATCTGAAGATCGAGATGCCGTGGGATCTCTTCGGAGTGCGCCTCGTGCCGCTGAACAGCGCTGAGCTTCCTGAGCGACTCGTGACAACCCTAGAGGTGCCGGTGGGTTCCGTCTTGATCGCCTCGACGATGGGGAGCAACCGAGACAGGGCTCTCGATCGGGTCCGTGCGAAAGCCAACCGAGCTCTTCGACTGCTGCGCACTGCACTTCGAGAGGACAACGGGATCATCGACAAACAGTTGCGTTTTCGCCTAGACGGGAGCTTCTTCACCGGCGCAGGCCTCGAAGGAGCAACGGCCGCAGCGGACCGCGCGGTGGTCCTTGGGCCGATTGACACCCTGACCTCGTTGGTGGAAGTACAACCGCTGTGGTCACTCGGCATCAGCGCCAGCAATGATTTGGAGCGAAGTGTCGAACGAACGGCGGAGTGGCTCGAGCGGGCGATGCTCGAAGTAGATCCGACGGTGCAGTGTCTGTTTGCGTTTTTCGGCCTAGAGGGATTGGTTGGAAAAGGGCTTGGCAAGAACAAGGGTGCCGGCGTTGCCTATCGACTCATGATGCTTCAGCACCTCGCCACTGGGGGATTTCCCGAGCCGGTGCAGGTAGCCCTTCTCTACAAGGTCGTCCGCAACTCAGCCGTTCACGACGGAGCGACATCCGTCGCGACCATGGACGAAGCATGGCACCTGCTCTGGGTCACCCGGCTCGCATTGAATCAGACCCTACAGTTGGCGGCCCGAGAGAGCTTGGACACGGGGAGGAAGTTAGCTCAGCTTCTGGAAGGGCACTCGGATCGAGCGCGTCTCCACAGGTGGCTCGATGAACGATACAGCGGAGCACAGGCCTTGGCGCCGTTCAGTGCGCTGGTCAAGTACGCGGGCGCGCGACTGAGTTAGCCCGGCACGCGCTCCCCACCACTGACTCGCACAAGGTCGCTAGTCGCCCTCGGGAGGTGGAAGGTAGATAGTCAGTCCAAGCGCCTCTGCGACGGTGTCGAGGAACTCGGTGTTCGTATGGAACCACTCTCTACCGGTGTACTCGCCTTCGGCACGTGAGTGTCCCGCCGCTTCCAAGAACCGGTGAACGGTCTTCTCGGTCCTTGCGAGGTCCAAGCCCTCGGCGTGATACACCCGAAGTGTCTTGGGATCCTGGGGCATGCTGGTGGCTCGAACCTGCTCGCGGATGCGAACCCCACTGAACCGCTCAGTCCTGCCGATCTTCATCAGGTATCGGTCGGGATCAGTCTTCTCCGGCGACCGCAGGCACATGGGAAACGTGTAGACGTAGATCCCAGATACGTCCTGGGCGGCCTTCTCAACGGCGGCCGCATCCCGGTCAAGGGCGAGAGAATCTTCCTCTATGGCGGAGTTGTCTGCAGCCTTGCTGTCCAGTTCGGTACGCAAGTCCGTGAGATAGCTCCGAGTCGCCGCGCCAAACCACTGATTCGTTCGAAGCAGACCACCGACAGAACGCCCGGCCTGGGCTGCAACTTGTGCGCCTGAAGGGATGGACCCTTCGAGGATGGCGTGAACCGTGGCGCGCGAGTTGGCGGCCGCACCTTGGTTCGCACCACCACCTCCTTCAACCAGCTCTCTGTTGGTCTTGACACCATCTTCGAGAAGCCTGTAGACGATTCCGAGCTTGCCCTGGTTTTGGGTCAGTGCCATTCGAAGCTCAGCCTGGACCTCTGCGGAGGGTTCCAGCACTGCCGCTACCGGTTTCCCTTGGCCCGGTTGTGGGTCTTGCAGAGCATCTGGCAGTTCGAGGCGATGGTGGCCCCGCCTTTGCTCCACGCAGCAACGTGGTCCGCATCCATGTCAGTGAAGGACCAGATCTTGGTCTTGTTGGAATCTTGGCCGAGAGCACATAGGGGGCAGTTGGACTCCCTGGCCTCCTTCGCCGCCGTCGTCTGCTTCTCGTAGGTCGAGCGGCTTGTCGCTGCGTCGAAGACGCGTACGTCGAGGAGCTTGGTGTCAGTCGAACCACCCAGGATGTACTCGAAGATGCCTTTGCGGCTCCTCACGTAGGGGTCGGCGTAGAGTTTCTTCACCTCAGCATCAACCTCGTCAGGGTCGTAGGGGTCCTTGCCGTACCGCTCGTAAAGACGACCCCATTCCAAGCCACACATCTCGCTCTCGACCGAAGTGAAGTAACTTCCCACCCACTCGATGATGGTGTCGAAGTAGGTCTTGACTTCGTCAATCGTGGTGTCGTTGCGATGGCGGCTCATGTAGTCGTCGATGTTCCCCTTGCTCACCCAGTCGAGTGCGCACTCCCAGAACTTCTGTCGGTTGGCGGGACCCTTGACGTAGGCACTCCACTTCTGGACGTTGGCATTCTGGCTGTTGGAGAACTCGGCCTTGCCAGCTGTGACGAAGGGACCCGAGTAGATGGCGTTCAGGAGCTCTTGTTCGTTGAGCGGGACACCGGCGATGTTGATCGTCTTGAACCACTCCTTGATTTCTGTCTCGGTGCCCTCGCACTCATAGACGAGGATCTCGGAGTTGAGAATCTTCTCTCGCTGGTCTTGGGGGAGTCCAGTGAAGTACTGCTGCATGCCACCCGCGTCTGTGATGGCGAACTTGTCGGTGACGAACCGACCAAAGCTTGTGATGCGCTGTTGGCCGTCGAGTACTTCGAGTCGCCCCTTGTCGGCGCGGTTGAAGTAGATGAGCCCTAGCGGGTATCCCTTCAAGAGGGAATCGATGACGGCAACGTCGCGCTTGCCGTCGGCGTAGATGTAGTTGCGCTGGTACTCGGGCTGGATAGTGAGCTTGCCGGCCAAGCCGAACAGGCCCTTGCCCTCGAGCTCGTTATAGACGAAGCCCTTCGTTATCTGCTCAACGGTGTAGGTAGTCCGTTCGGTCTTCATTCGGCTGCTTTCCTGTGGCGGATGAAAAGTCTTTTATAGACCTGCGTAAACACCTTGCCATCCACTTCGTAGTAGGTCTCACCTGTTGGAGGGCCGGGCAGCCTGAGCGCTGCACCATCGTTCAACTTCATAACATTGCTTCGTACCCCGGAAGCGGTCACCTGCACCTGTTGCGAGTAGGTCTTTGTCCTGCCTGCCTCCCAGTCCTTCTCCGTTCCGAGGATCTCGAACTGCTCGGGGTTGTGCTTGCTCAGGTAACTGATGGGCACACCCATCACGCCGGGGTAGTCGCTTGGGATGGCGTCGGTGTAGGGCACCTCTATCGCGTCGTAGTTGTCGTATTTCGTGTAGCCGACGCCCTTGATCTCCTTGTGCTTGGAGAACTTCTTGTTGTCGGCTTGAGTCATCAGGGCGAGGGGCTGGTGGCGACGACCATGGTCGAGGTTGGTGAACCAGACGACGTTTCGGAACTTCACCAGCTTGGCTGTCTCGTCGTACACGCCAGCCGCATACTCTCGCTCGGTCAGGGGTCGGAAGTACGCATTGCCCGCTTGAAACCCGTTCCCGAGCCACATCTCCTCTATCATGATGACAGGGAAGACCTCCTTGTAGGTGATGGCGTTCATGCTTCCGATGATGACGAACTGCTTCTTCGCCTCCATGATCCAAGTCAGGAACTCGCGGAACAGCGAGAAGGGTGGATTGGTGATGACTACGTCAGACTCATCACGGAGGCGGCAGATCTCGTCACTGCGGAAGTCGCCGTCACCATCGAGGTAGTCCCACTCCAAGTCGTCGACGTCGATGCGTTGGTCTCCTGTCGAATCGCGCTGGAGGGTGAAGATTTTGCCGTTGGACACGGTCTTGACAGCATCGAACTGGGGGCTCTGACTCTCGAAGAGCGTCGGCTGCATGCGGTGGGCCGCTGCCGTCGGCGCGTAACTCGTGCTGATGAGCTTCCTCAGCCCCATTCTCTCGAAGTTTTGTGCGAAGTACTTGGTGAAGTTGCTCCACTCTGGGTCGTCGCAGGGCAAGAGCACCGTCTTGTCCCGAAAGGCATCGGAGTCGAACTCGAGGTAGGCGTTCATCTCCTTCTCGATGTCGGAGTACTGAGTGTAGAACTCGTCGTTCTTGGCGCTTTTGGCGCTGGAGAGATTGTCGTTAGCCACGAGGAGTCCACTCCTTCATTGGCGTCTCTCTCAGGTGGTTCTTCATCATTGCAGGATTCTCCCAGATGGCAGAGCTACCGCGCGGGCTCTTCCTCAAGTGTCGGCCCAGACCTCCGATCCGCGGATTGCGGCGCGGTGAGAGTCCGGGATCCAGCCCGACTCGAGCACTGCTCAGCCACGCAGAGTTGGGGCTCGCCGGTCCGAAGATCGGTCAGCGTGAAGATTCGTTACTTCGACCGCGCTTCTTCACGAAGCGCTTGGCGAAGCGTATTCGACCCGACCATGAGGTGCGCGAAAGGCGCGTCCATGGCCGTGATCGCGTTGACTCGATCAACTCCCATGTCGGCGTGATCGACGGCGTTCACGCTCTTGATGAAGGCTTCGTGGCGCTCGTTGAGATCGGTGAGCAGATCCACAATCCGATCAGGGAGGAATAGCGATACCAACGCGTCGATCTCGCTGCTCTGGAGGTCCGAGTGATCAGGGTTGTCCATAGTCCCGCCGAAGCGCTTGAGGTTGTACAGCTGGGCATCAACCTCGAGTTGTCGCGCGCGCTGGCGCTCGAGGAGCAGGCAGACTTCGCGGCGACTGGCGTAGTCGCGGTCTTCGCGGGCGTCCTTGGCGCGTTGGCGGCGATCGCGGGAGGTGCCGAAGTAGGTGAGGCCCCCGCCAGCCAAGGCGGAGCCGGTACCAATCAGTGCATCAACCCAGGACATTGGTACCGAGTCTGCCCGCTCGACGGGCACGCACGCGTTTGGCGCAAAGACGCCTACTTCCCGACCTCCGTCTTGAGTCGCGCGATCATCTCGAGTTGTTCGGCTTGAACGCGCCCGAGTTCCTCGAGGCTCAGGTCGGCGGCGGAGACGACAACAACGTTGCGGTCGAACGGACTCGCTTTCACCGCGGCGTCGACGGCCAACTCGAAGGACGGCGCCGGGAGGTCGAGCTCGATCAGCCACTCGGCCATCTCGTCGAGTGAGGCCGAGGCCTGGCCGTGGAGCTTGCGCTGGAGCCAGCCGGGACTCACTCGGAGCCTGGCGGCGAGGTCCCTCAGGGCTGCCTGGAGGTCAGGACTCGAGGCGAGGCTCTCGCGAACCGTATAGGCCACGTAGTGCTGGTAGAGGGCGGCAGCCACCACACCGTCGCGCAAGGGTTCGTCGTAGTCGACTATGGCGTCGACGACACGACCGAAGTCCCGATGGCGTTGCAGGATTGAGGCCGGGAGGAAGCGTCGAGTGTTCATCAGGGAAAACGTAGCTGTTTCGGCGCACTTTGCGCCGGTTGTGGGAAACGGGCGACCCGGCACCTTGGACGTGTGCCCCGTCCCCGCGCCCTGAGCACCAGTGAGGTCATAGCCACCTACAACCCTGCGATCGGCCGGCATCACCTGGTGAGCCCGGCGGAGTGGGCGCTGATCGGGGCTCTGGTGCGCGAGATCGCCGCACCCTTCGAGTACCTGAAGGGCGAGCAGATTCGGCCTTACCTGCGCGCGGCGACGAAACTCACGGCCTTCGTCGTGCGCCTCGAGGGCGAGTTGAGCGTCGAGGCGGTCCTCGCCCCCGCGACGATTCGTGGCTTCCTGCGCCAGCTGCCCGTCGGGGCTCCCGACGAAGAGCCCTACCTCTGGCGTCTGGCTCGGGCGCACGGGACAATGGCGCCGGACGCGCCGGTGCGCCACCAGATCGGGCGGCGGTCCCTCAAAGCGCCCTACAGCGCGGAGGAGCTCGAGGCCCTGCTGATGGCAGCCCGGACCCAGTCGACGGAACTGCGACGGGCGAACGTGCTGGCGATCGTCGTACTGGGGGCGGGGTGTGGCCTGGTGAGGGAGAGCGTGCGCGACGTGTGCGCGAGCGACCGTCACGAGCACGAGGACGGCGTGTACGTACGAGCCGCAGGCCGATGTGCGAGGGTGCTCTCGAACTTCGAGGAAGGGCTCGATGAGCTGGTGCGCCTGCGCCCGAGCGGTCGTCTACTGGGCCCGGCGCAGGTCAAGTTCTCCACGGTGAAGGCCCACCAGTGGCTCGACGGGCGTCGGGGGATCCCGCGGCTCTCGGTCGACCGGCTGCGTGCGAGCTACGTAGTGACGATGCTCAGCTCGGGCTTCACGCTGCGCGAGGTGATGCAGTGGAGTGGGCTCACGACGTTCGAGGCGATGTCGCACTACGTGATGATGCTGCCGAGTCCCTCGACGTGTCCGCGGGAGGATGTGCGATGAGGGGCGCGACGTGGATGGCGACACACCTGCTCGAGGCCGAGCGCCTGGTCGACAGCGCACGGATTGGCGACATGACGGCGGCCGAGTGGTTGGAGGGCCAGATCGTGGCGAAGCGGGGCCGCGGCGGACGACGGGGCGGGCTTCGCGTGCGAACTCTGCTCGTCGCACTTCAGTTGGGTGCCTTCGACGGCGACTTCTTCCTCTCGAGTGTCGCGCCCCTGCTCGACAGCCTGGGGCCGCGAGAACGAGCCCACCTCGGACTGGCTCGCACGGGCCGCACGGTCTCCTACCGTCAGGTCTGCTACCTGGTCACGCGCATCGACGAGGTGCTGCGGCGTGACTTCGTTCGCCGTGACGACCGGATCGTCGACGGCTACCGCGACTTCGACCTGTTCTTCAACGCCCTAGCGACGACCGGGGCACATGCGGACGCCGCGGCCGTGAAGTCGATCGCGGTGGACGGCTCAGACATTCCGACCTGGGGCGCCGACCGGCGCCGCCACGAGGCAATCTGGGAGGAAGGCAAGGACGGAAGGCCCCGAGTCGCGCGAGATGAGGAGGGCAACGCTCGCTACGAGCGGGTGCGTGTGGTCTCGGACATTGACGCGGGATTCCGGGGCTCGAAGGCGGTGGAGGGAAAGCGCGAACACTTCGGCTTCTGTCTGACGGTGGCGATCACGGCGCGCGAAGAGGGGGGACCGGACGTGCCCCGCGCGGCAGTGGCGGCGCGCTTTCGCCCCACCCAGGTCCAGGACAAGGAGATGGGACTCGCGGTCATCGGCGAGGCGGCTCGGCGCCGCGGTGGCCTGGGCGACGTCTTAGCGGACCGGGGCTACACGGCCTCGAAGGACGGCAAGGACTTCATCTTGCCGATCAGAGCGATGGGCGGTGAGCCGATCTTCTCGCTGACGCAGTACCAGCTGGGACCCGCCGGCACGTTGCGCGGCGCGGTCATCATCGAGGGCCGGCCCTACTCGCCGTCGATCCCGAAGAAGCTGATGCACATCACGCCGCCCAAGGGTGGCGTCGACGGCAGCTACAAGCCCAGCCCGGTCCTGCTGCGCGAGTATCAGGAGAAGATCGCCGCGCGCGAGGTCTACGCGCTCGTGCCCCACGGCGCGCGCCGCGAGAGCGGCTCGCAGGTCTTCCAGTGCCCGGGGGCGGCCGGCAAGCTCGAGTGCCCGCTGCAGGCCCCGCGGCGCGGCCTACGCAACGGGGCGCTGCCCGTGCTGCGGGTGCCGGTGAACCCTGGTCCGCACAGCGTGTGCGTGAAGGCCTTCCCCAGCTTCACCCTCGAGGAGCTGCCTTTGATGCAGCGCCACGTCTTCGGGTCCCGTGAATGGCATCGCTCGTACGCCCGGCGCTCGACGAGCGTCGAGACGTTCTTCGCCAATCTGAAGGATGCGAGTCGCGAGGGGATCTGGCGTGGACGGATCAGGGTCACCGGGATCATCAAGACCGGACTGTTTGTAGCCCTCGCCGTCGCTAGCGCGAACCGTCGGTTGGCCCAGTCGTTCAACCCAGAGAAAGCCGAGCATTCACGTCGGATGCGCCGGCCCGGTCGACCGATCCAGCACCGCAAGTTGACATACCGACAGGTGATTGAGGACGCGGCTTCGTCTCGCGTCTTGCTAAAGACTTGACCATCGTCTAACTCCTAGGAAGCGCACTCGTTGACCCCCGCACGTCCGTGCGGGGGTCTCGTCGCGTTGCGGGTGGTGCGAGAGCACCTCAATCGATCGACACACGATCTCGAACACGAGCAGCGAAGGCGTACGAGCCATTCACGGGTTCAAAACCGACAGTTGTGTGAGTCGGTGAGTCAAGTTCCGTGACTCCCTCGTGGTGGGGCTAGTAAGAATCGAACTTACGACCTCGTCATTATCAGTGACGCGCTCTAACCGACTGAGCTATAGCCCCAGGCGGACCAGTCTACCTTCCCGACGAGAGGTCCTCGGGGGCCGGATCCCAGAAGCGGGCGACGATGGATTGGCTGGCGGTGGCAAGCAGGGTGCCGCGTTCGCTCCAGAGGAACGCCGTTCCCTGGCCGAATCCATTGGCCAGGGCGTGCATGTGGATGTCGCACATAACCCACTCGGTGGGCTCGAGCGTTGCGATGCGCAGGGTGTTGTCGAGGCTGCGGCCCATAGTGCGCCGCCCCATCGGCTGACTGGCACCGCCGGAGACGTAGTCGCCGAAGATCGCCAGCGTCGCCGCCGAGGGTTCGAAGTGGCCGGGGACGCGCGCCCAGATCCCTGAGTGGGCCGGGCCCGGCGTGCCGTCCAATTTCTCGAAGGGCGCGCCCAGGGCGACGCGGGCGTCGACGTGCTCGAAGATCGATTCGCCCATGCCGCGCGGCAGCTGGCGCGGCGGACAGTCCTCGGGCACGGGGACCGTCGGCATCTCCACCCAGGGCCGGTCGCTACTCAATGTTCCGGTGCCGAGCGCCGCGTTGACCGTTAGGATTTCGCGGCCCTCACTGCGCGCGACCGCGCGCGCCTGGGTGACACTGCGTCCGACGACCACGAGCTCGGTCGAGACCGTGACCTCGCTGCCCAGCGGGGCGTGAGAAAGGTACTGCGCGCTGCCCCAGACGGTGGGACGTTTGGACGCCTCTTCGAGGGCGACGAGGCCCGCGGCGAGCCCGCAGCCGCCGAAGAGGAACTGTCCGGGGGTGATCAGGCGTTCGGTCACGCGAAAGCGCCACGTGGTCTCGCTTGCTCGTTCAAGTGCGAGAAACTCCCGAGCGTCCACGAACGCCGAGGTTACCAATCGGGGCCCCTCGCACCGCTTGGACCGTAACGGGGGCAGACTGGGTGGCGTGATCGATTCGCGCTTCGTCTACCTCGCGATGGTTTTGTCGCTCGTCGGCGTGGCCGGCTACATCCGTGACACCTTGCGTGGAGTGACGACGCCTAACCGGGTGACGTGGGGACTGTGGGCGCTCGAGGGAGTGCTCGC
>JAJXTB010000135.1 GCA_021784205.1 Actinomycetes bacterium | reverse complement strand
CAACGCGCGCGGTGAACCCGCTGCAGATCAGCCCGGACGAGGCCGCCCGACTCAAGGCCATCCGCGGGTTCTGGCTGCGGCGGTCCATTCCGTATCTCGCGTACCGAGAACCGTGGCGAAAGGTCCGACTCGTCGCCGACCAGTTGAAGCCCCGGTACTACGCCCTCAACGAACTCGGCGGGATCGCGCACATCGTTCCCGACTACGAGATGCTCCTCGAACTCGGCACCGGGGGGCTGGTGGCTCGCGCGCGCGAAGCTCGGGAGGGTTTCGCGCCCGGCTCGTCGCAGCGTTCGTTCCTCGACGCCGTCGAAACAGCGGCGAACGGACTCGCCGCGTTCGCCGAACGCTACGCGCACGAAGCCACGAGGCTCGCCGAGACCGAGGACGACCCCGCGCGGCGCCGCGAACTGCTCGAAATCGCCGAGACCTGTCACCGCGTCCCGCGCGAGCCCGCGCGAACATTCGCCGAAGCGGTCCAGTCGCTGACCTTCGCGCAGATAGCCATCACGCTCGAGAGCTTGGACAACGGGGTGAGCCCGGGCCGCCTGGACCAGTTGCTCTGGCCCTACTACCAGCGCGACGTGGCGGCGGGAACGCTCACGCGCGAGCGAGCCAGCGAGCTCGTGGCGGCCTTCTGTATCAAGCTCTGCGAAGTCATCCCGGTCTTCTCTGACGCGACGACGAAGTTGCACGGGGGCCTCATGAGCGGTCAGGCGGTCACCCTAGGCGGCGTCGACGTAACCGGCCGCGACGCGACGACCGAGCTGAGTCACCTCTTCCTCGAGGTTGTCGACGCCCTTCGCATGCGCCAACCGAATCTCCACGTGCGACTGCATCGATCGAGCCCGCAGTCCTTCACCGATCAGATCGCGGCGATGCTGTGCGACGGGGCGAACACCCCGGCGCTCTACAACGACGACGCCATCGTCGACGCCCTGGTCGAGCGCGGGTGCGACGCGGGTGACGCACTGGGCTTCGCGATCTGCGGCTGCGTCGAACCCGTCGTGCCCGGTGCGACGTTCGGATCCACGGACGCCGCCCTGTTCAACCTGCCGATCGTGCTCGAGCTCGCGCTCAACGAGGGCCGTCGCTTCTCGAGTCGGTGGCGTGTCGGGGCCCGTACGCCGCCCGTGAGCGCGATGCGGAGCATGCGCGACGTGACCGCAGCCTTCGAGACTCAGCTGACGCACGTCGTTGCCCGCATGGTCGGCGACCTGCACGCCGTAGAGCGCGCCAACATGCGTTTTCACCCGACGCCGATGACGAGCATGCTGTTGCGTGGCTGCCTCGAGCGCGGCACCTGCAGTACGGCCGGTGGCGCGCGCTACAACAGCTCGGGAATTCAGTGCGTGGGGCCCGCCGACACCGGTGACAGTCTCGCCGCGATCGAACGTTCGGTGTTCGTCGACCGACGCGTGACCCTTCCCCAACTGGTCGCGGCGCTGAAGGCGAATCTCGATGACCGCGACCTGTCGGCCTACCTGCGGGGTCTGGGCAAGTTCGGCAACGACGATGCGCTGATAGACGGCTACACCGTCTACGTGCTCGAACGCTTCAGCAGCGAACTCGCGCGGTACCGGAGCCGACGAGACGGGCCGTACGTCGCTGGCGTGTACTCCATGACGACCCACGCGCACTTCGGCAGCGTGACCGGAGCATTACCTAACGGTCGACCGGCGTCGGCCTGCTTCGCGTCGGGTCTCGCTCCCGAGAACGGCATGGACCGCGAGGGTCCGACCGCGGTGTTCAACTCGGTCAACCGCGTCAAAACCCGTTCACTGTCCAACGGGGTCAATCTCAACGTGCTGTTCGACCAGGCCACGCTGCGCGGCGTCAACGGACGCCGCGTCCTCAGTTCACTGGTACGGACGTACTTTCGCGGCGGCGGCATGCAGGTCCAGACCAACATCCTCGATCCCGCCGTGTTGATCGAGGCCCGCGCCGACCCGTCGGCTCATCCGAATCTCCTGGTGCGCATCTCGGGGTACTCGGCCTATTTCAATGACCTCACCCCCACGATGAAGGACGAAATCATTCGACGCACGGCCCACTCGGGCACCACGACTTGACGCCGCGTTGATTTCTGCGCGCCAAGTCGATAGTGACTCCCGCTCGCATCACAGCCGGCCAACGTGAAGTCGTCGTTCGGATCGCTCACGGCACGTCACGACTTTCGGAACTCCCATTCGCACCGCGAGGTTGTGACGCGGTAGGTGTTCCCTTCGCGCACCGACTCGTCGTGGCATTCATGCCATCGGAGTCGATAGCTCCCGTTTCAGTCAGACCTGGGGAGAGTCACCGGCGACGTGCGAAATCCACTCGTCAGTCGTCATGACCGTGGCCTGCCGCGGAAAGACCTTGTCCATGAGGACACGATGAACCTCATCGTCAGCGTCAGCGCACGCGTCTCGAAGGATCGTGATCCGAAAATCGAGGTCCGCTGCTTGTCTCGTCGTCGATAGGACTACCCCGCTGGTCGCGATACCGGTAAGTACCAGCGCGTCAACCGCCATCGATCGAAGCACGACGTCGAGGTCGCTGCCCGCGAATGCGCTAACCCGACGTTTGGTCACAACTACCTCACCACTCTGGGGAGCGAGGTCCGGATGGATTTGCGTCGATGCATCGGTCTCGCCGAACGACTGAGCTCTCGACAGCGATGAGAACGACTTGTTGTTATGACTGACTTCCGGCGTACCATCTCGAAACGCCACACGAACGAAGATGACGGGCATGCCGTGCGAACGCGCGGCCTCCAATGCCATTCGCGCGTTCGACAGTTCCAATGGGGCTTTGGCACCCAGTCGCTCAACGATCCCCACCTGCATATCCATAACCATCAGTGCTTCAGTCACCGAACTCGGTCCTCCTCTTTGAAACAACGGGACGACTCCCGGATAGTGCCCCCGGCAGTGTCCGAGTTCAAAAGATAATGGACGCGATGTGTCAAGACATAGTGGACACTCCTCTTGGGGGGTGCGTCCATGGTTTTGGCACAGATGGTGGTGGACTCGGTCGTTGTCGAGGGTCGATCGGTCCGGGCGACGGCCCTTCGTTACGGGGTCTCCAAGTCCTGGGTCGCGGAGCTCGTGAAGCGCTTCGGCGCGGGCGGTGCCGAGGCGCTGGTGCCCCGGTCCAAGGCCCCCCGGTCCAACCCCCGCTCTGTGAGCACCGCGTTCGAGGATCTGATCGTGATGACCCGCAAGGAACTCGAGAACCTCGGCGCCGACGCCGGGGCCGAGACCATCCACTGGCACCTCACGAACGCCGGGCACCACCCGCCATCGGTCGCGACGATCTACCGGCTCTTGAAGCGGCGCGGGTTCATCACCCCCGAACCCCGCAAGCGCCCTCGCGCCTCTTACGTCCGCTTCGAGGCGACCCTGCCCAACGAGTGCTGGCAGACCGACATGACCCACTGGCACCTAGCGGACGGCACCGAGGTCGAGATCCTCACCTTCTTGGACGACTACTCGCGCCGGGTGCTCGCGTGCGAGGTGTTCACGACCGTGAAGGCGCCAGACGTGCGCCACGTCTTTGCCCATACGTGTGCGGTGTTCGCCACCCCGGCGAGTGTGCTCAGCGACAACGGGGCCATCTATAACGCGCGTTCGCGCGGCGGGCGCACGGGCTTCGAGAGTGACCTGCTCGAGCGTCGCGTGCTCTATAAGCACTCGACGCCCTACCATCCACAGACCTGCGGCAAGGTCGAACGTTGGCACCGCACGCTGAAGCGGTTCCTCGCGAAGCGTCCCGCGTCAAGCCTCTTCGAGCTCCAAGCCATCCTCTTCGAGATCGTTCACTACTACAACGAGGTTCGCCCGCATCGAGCGCGGGGTCGCCAGACGCCCCTCGTCGCTTACGAGGGGCGCGACAAGATGCCCGCGGGCACCCTGATCGACCAACCACACCACCGGATACGACACGACGTCGTGGACGTGCGAGGCCACGTGACGCTGCGCTATCTGGGCCAGTTGCGCCACCTCAACGTCGGCTGGTCCTACCGCGGACAAACGATCCGTCTCTACGTCGTCGACGACCACGTCGACATCGTCACCGAAGACGGCGAGCTCGTGGGCGAGATCATCCTCAACCCCGAAAGGGACTACCAGCCGATCATCCGGAACCACCCGACCTAAGATGCACAGGTTCGAGTGTCCGGGATGTCTCGACTCATTTCAAATAGTGCCCCCGGCAGGATTCGAACCTGCGCACACGGTTTAGGAAACCGACGCTCTATCCCCTGAGCTACGAGGGCGGGACATCCGCGAGAAACTCCGCGAAACGTTCCGCGCGAAAATCGTCCCTCAGCCTACGCGCCAGTGGCAATGAGCATTGGTGCGACCTTCCTCGTCGGCGCGACGCGGACATCTCACCAGACTCCCGCACGATACTTCTGCCAATGCACCCCACCATCAACAGTGCTGCTGATCAGATTCGAGGACGAAGTCAGCCCCAACCCCTGATGAGCATTGGTTGAGCCTTTCATCAAGGCCCGAATTCAACAAGTGAAGTGGAAACTATTCCAGGGTAGGTCACGGGATCCTGCAATTTCGGGGCGGTTCAAAGGTTGAATGGCCTTTTGAAATTTCATGCACACTGGCATACGAGAGACTATCCGTATCTGCCACAAACTCTGACCTGTCAACCAATTATGCAGCCGCACCTAGGTAAGCGAAGTCCCGCGCGACGTTGAAGTTCAGGATGATTGGGCCGCACTATGTGACAACTTTGTCGTAAGTTTACGCGCATGGCTAGTCCTACAAAGAGCGAGCGAAACGCTGGCATCATCTCTCTCGTTGGTGCAGCCATCGTCGCTACCAGCGTCTTCATGCCCTACATCAACGCGGGCTTAGGCATCTTCTCGGACAATCGAACACCATTCCACTTCGGCATGAACTCTCATTTCAGTCCACAAGGTTTTGGGATCCTTATCGGGGCGGCGCTTATCGCAGTCAGTGGCTTGCGTTTTCTTAAGGTCATTTACCCGAAGAAGGGTCCCAATGGCATTGGTCTCTTCATCTCCTGCGTCATTGCGGGATTCATCGTCCATAACGATTGGTCCACCACGGACTGGACCGGACCCGTTCGCCGCGATTACGGTGGCGCGATTGGTTACGTCGGAGTGGCGATTGGAATTATGGCCCTGATCGTCTACGTGTCAACGAGACACTCCGATGAAAGCGTTGAGGAAATCAAACTGCCGACGAGTGCCGCCGTGGCATCGCCAATGAAAGTGACTCATTGTCACCAATGCGGGACGGTACTGAACACCACAGCGGATCTCTGCGCTTCGTGTGGCACGACTCTAAAGAATTAGTCGAATCGATCCAGACCAGTCCATCGTGAAGTGGAGGTCGCGGTATGAGACTAGCGAAAATAGTTGTCAACTGAGCCGACAGCAGCAACGTAGAGCCCGTCTCGGGCTCGCCGTGCGGATAGAAGATAGTTTGTGTCCTGTTCGCCCGATCTGCGACTCGCCAAAAGCTGTTTCGCTCAGTACTATTCGTTTCGTTCGCTCC
>JAJXTB010000134.1 GCA_021784205.1 Actinomycetes bacterium | reverse complement strand
AGGGCGAGGAACTCGATCGTGTGCGAACCCCACTGGTGAGACTTCTCCTCGAGGCGGACCCCCACGATTCCCGAGGCCCCGAGTCGGGTCGACTCGTCCTGCATGCGCGTCATGGCGAGTTCTCGCGCCTCGTAAAGCGCCTGGGTGAAGTTGGGCAACTCGACGTTCTGACCGGTCGAACTGAGCGCTTGGCCAAGGCCACGGTGGGCGATGTGGTACACGCAGGTGCCCATGACGAGCCCCTGGGGCGCGTAGCCAGTCTGGGAGAGCGTCCAGAAGTCCTGACCCGAGAGGTCCGAGGTGAAGGGTTTGCCTAATTTGTTACGGCGCGAGACACCGTCCTCGGCTTTGACCGCGGTGCCCACCGCGATGAACTCCGCCGCGTCCTTGCCCCACTCGTAGTAGTTGACGTCGAGGCGGACGCCGACGACGCCGTCGGCGCCGAGTTCGGCGGCCTCTTCCTCCATCCGGTTCATGGCCAGTTCGCGGGCGTTGTACATCGCCTCGGTGAGTTTGGTCAACTCTTGACTCTGGCTCCACTTACGGGTCTGAATGCCCGTGTGGTAGATCGAGGACCCCATGACGAGACCGACCGGGTGGAACCCCGCCTCTTTGACGAGCAAGAACTCGTTCACCGAGAGGTCCGAGGTGAAGAGTCCGTGTTCGAGCTCCTCGAGGCGATGTTCGGTGGCCTCGGGGAGGTCGTTGGCGTGGTCACTCATTAATGTCCTCCGATGACGAGATGTTCGAGGGCCAAGCGGGCCGAATCACTGCGTTCGGCCTCACCCGCGAGCGCGGCGACGAGCCGAGTTATCCAGTGGTCGACGTCCAGTGATTCGCTCCGAATCCGGATGCCGCCCGAGAGGTGCGACGCGGTGCAACTGAGCCGTGCGCCATCCACCATCGCTTCGAACTGCTCGTCGCCGACCATGATCCGGACCCTCGCGATGTCGCGAGACTTGCGTAGTCGTCCGCCGGCGAGCGTCGTCTCGATCCGGTCGCCGAGGGCGTCGGCGAGTGAGCCGACGAGCGCCGACAGCAGGGCCTGGACGTCTGAACCGTTCGCCCGCAACGTCGCCGCAGCGAGCGCGAGGTCGTAGGAGCCGTCAGAGGATGCCACGCGGCGACCTTATCGCCTGGCGTGGTGATGCGGTCGGTCGCCACGCCCGCGGACTTCTGCGGGGATCGCCGCGGTGGACCCGCGCCAACCGTTCGCCAGAAGGGCAAAGCGGGCCCGGCGTCGGTTTGGACGCCGGGCCCGGACGCCTAGGCGGAAATCACCTTGCGATCACCCTTGGAGGTGACGTCGACCCGGCGCGGCTTCGCGTGTTCGGCGATCGGAATCGCGATCGTGAGCACGCCGGACTCGTAGTCGGCGTCGATCTTCTCGGAATTCAAACTCGTCCCGAGGAAGATCTGACGGGTGAACGTGCCGTAGGGACGCTCTGACATCAAGCGCTCCACCCCCTCGGTGGACTTCGGTGCCGTTCGCTCGGCCTGGACCGTGAGGACGTTGTTCTCAACGGTGAGCGAGATCTCCTTCGGGTCGACTCCTGGCAGGTCGACGAAGATCAGGAACGAGTCGCCGTTGCGGTACGCGTCCATCGGAACCGAGTGGGTCCGCGCCACGTCGGGGCTCGCCCAGAATTGCTGGAGGAACCGGTCGATGTCCCTGAATGTGTCAGTTCGAACAAGAGCCATGTGAAAACCTCCTGTTTGATTGTTGTGCTCTTGACTCGTCGAATCACTTCGACGGACTCATTTTAGCACTCTCAGTGCGAGAGTGCTAACGCCCAACGTACCTGATCACGGTGCATACCTACGCGCGCGGGCGTCGCCCACGCGCGAATCGGCGACACGGCGGGCGGCAGGACGCGCTGGCCGGGCAACGGGCGTTTCGGATCGTTCGGTGCCCGCTACCGTCGTGACTACTACCGCAAAGGAGGTCGCCGTGACCACACTCGCGAATCGTCCCAATACCGCGTTACTCGTTATCGACGTGCAAAACGGTGTCGTCGACAACGCCTACGACCGTGACGCCGTGGTCGCGAACATCGGCCGCGTCGTGGCCAAGGCCCGAAGTGAGCAAGTGCCGGTGGTGTGGGTCCAACACAACGACGAGGGCCTCATCCGCGACAGCGAGGAGTGGCAACTGGCTCCCGAGTTGCACCGCGACGACGACGAAGTGCTCGTCGACAAGAACTACGGGGACTCCTTCGAGGCGACCGTTCTCGAGGACGAGTTGGCTGCGCTCGGCGTCGGGCGACTCGTCGTCGTCGGCGCTCAGACCGATATGTGCATCCGCTCGACGCTGCACGGTGCCTTCGCGCGCGGCTACGACGCGGTGCTGGTCAGTGACGCGCACACCACCGAGGACCTCAGCCAGTGGGGGGCCCCGCCACCCGAGGGGGTCATCGCGCACACCAATCTCTACTGGAGCGGTCAGTCCGCGCCCGGCCGCACGGCCGGAACCGTCGAAACTCGAGACGTCGACTTCAGCCCGCCCGCCTGAGGCGGCGCCGATCCGCTCGAAGTCCCTCGGAGTGCCCCGAGGGACTCGTCGGCGCGCCCTCCAACTACTCGTCGGCGTGGGCGCGCGCGACCTTGCCGACGGCGTCGGCGACGGCCTTCGCGACGCTCGCGTTGAATACCGTCGGCACGATGTAGTTGGCCGAGAGGTCGTCGGAGCTCACGGCGTCGGCGATCGCACGGCCGGCCGCGATCTCGACCTCCTCGGTGATGCGCGTGGCACCCGCGTCGAGCAGCCCGCGGAAGATGCCGGGGAAGGCGAGCACGTTGTTGATCTGGTTGGGCTCGTCGCTTCGACCGGTGGCCACGATCGCGGCGTGGCGACGCGCGATCTGCGGGTCGATCTCGGGGTCGGGGTTGGCCAGGGCGAAGACGATTGACTTGGGCCCCATGACGGTGAGTTGTTCTTCGGTCACGAGGTTCGGTCCGGACACGCCGACGAAGACGTCGGCGCCGCGCATCGCCTCGGTGAGGTCGCCGCGGCGCTTCTCGGCGTTCGTGTGGGTCGCGAGCCAGCGGCGGTCCTCGTCGAGGTTCGGGTCGTTCTCGTCCAAGATCCCGTGGCGATTGACCCCGACGATGTCGCCGACGCCCTCGGCCATCAAGAGCTTCGAGATGGCCACGCCGGCCGCGCCGACGCCGAGCATGACGACCCGGACGTCCTTCATCTCCTTACCCACGACGCGCAGCGCGTTTCGCAGGGCGGCGTAGACGACCACGGCGGTGCCGTGCTGGTCGTCGTGGAAGACCGGGATGTCGAGCAGGTCGCGCAGCCGCCGCTCGATCTCGAAGCAACGCGGCGCCGCGATGTCCTCGAGGTTGATCCCGCCGTAGACCGGTGCGATGCACTGCACGATGCGCACGATCTCGTCGACGTCCTGGGTGTCGAGACAGACCGGCCAGGCGTCGATGTCGGCGAAGCGCTTGAAGAGTAGGGCCTTGCCCTCCATCACCGGCAGGGCCGCCTCGGGACCGATGTTGCCCAGACCGAGCACGGCCGATCCGTCGGTGACCACGGCGACCGTGTTGCGCTTGATCGTGAGTTTGCGCGCGAGGCCCTTGTCCTTCGCGATGGCGTTCGAGATCCGCGCGACGCCCGGGGTGTAGGCCATCGACAGGTCGTCACGGGTCTTGAGCGCGATCTTGGGCTTGACCTCGATGGTGCCACCCAGGTGCATGAGGAACGTGCGGTCACTGATCGCGTGCACCGAGGCGCCCGCGACGGCCTCGACGACCTGACCGAGCACCGACGCGTGATCCTCGTTGCTCGCGTTGCAGGTGACGTCGATCACCATGTGGCCGTCGATCGGCTCGACGACGTCGAGGGCGGTGACGAGTCCGCCGGCGTCGGCGACGGCCGTGGCGATGTCGGGAATCGTCGACGCGGCGTCCAAGATGACGCGCATGGTGATCGAATAGGAGGCGCTGGGCATGCTCATGGGGGGGTTCACGGCTTTCTCACGGGATGGTTTTACGGTGCCGCCGAATGCGCCCGATGGCACCGCGATCCATGCTAGGTCGCGCGCTGGAAACTCTCACGTGACCGAAGACCGTTACTCCGGGGTAACGCTACGCGCCGATCACCCGGACCGGTCGTCGGTACAGCGCGGGCCGCCGAAACCGCATGACCGCGATCTGGGCTCGTCGTCGCGACACCTCGTCGAGGTCGAGGGTGGCGGTGATCACCTGGGGTTCGTCGCCCGACGACTCGGCGAGGATCACGCCCCACGGGTCGACGATCAAGGCGTGACCGAAGGTGGCGATGCCGTCACTGGTCACACCGGCCTGGGCCGCCGCGACGACGAAGGCGTGGTTCTCGATCGCGCGTGAACGAACGAGCACGTGCCAGTGGCTCTTGCCGGTGTTGGCGTTAAAGGCCGCCGGTATGGCGAACAGGTCGGCCCCGTTGGCCGCGAGCGCCTGGTAGAGCTCGGGAAAGCGCACGTCAAAGCAGACCGAGAGACCGACGGTGAAGCGCTTCAATTTCGCCACGACCAATTCCTCGCCAGCGCTCAGGTCGTCAGACTCGCGGTGGGTGATGGCGCCGGGCACGTCGACGTCAAAGAGGTGGGTCTTGCGATACGTCGCGACGATCGAACCCGCCGAGTCGATCAGGACGCTCGTATTGAAGGGTCGGCTGTCGGGGCGCTGCTCGAGCATGCTGCCCAGGTGCAGATGGATCCGTCGGCGCTTGGCGAGCGCGGCCATGCGCGCGGTCGTGGGCCCGGGGATCGTCTCGGCCACGTCAGCGAATCGTCGCGACGGACCCAGGTAGTTGAAGTATTCGGGGACCTGGACGTAGGACGCCCCCTCGTCGGCGGCGAGCTCGATCAAGGCGATAGCGGACTCGAGGTTCTGGTCGGGGTCCGAGCCCGAGTTCAACTGAATCGCGGCGACGGTGACCGTCCGAGCCTTCACGAAGCCTCCTGTCGCACTCAATCTACCGGCGCGGTGATCGACCTAGGACGGCTCAGTGGGGGTCGCCCGGGCGACCCAGTCGCGCACTTCGTGTTTGCGGGTTTTGCCGGTCGCGGTCTTGGGCAACTGGTCGGCGACGAGCACGCGTTTGGGAACCTGGAATCCCGCCAGGCGGCTCTTGGCGTAGGCGATCACCGACTCGGCCAGTGACGAGGGGTCGACGGAACCGTCGGGCACGACGACCGCCCAGACGGCTTCGCCCCAGTACTCGTCGGCCACGCCGACGATGACGCTCTCGGCGACTCCGGGGGCGCTGGTCACGATTCGCTCGACGTCCACCGACGAGACGTTCTCGCCGCCGGACTTGATGATGTCCTTCAGCCGGTCGGTGAACCAGACCACGCCGCGCTCGTCGAGGTGACCGATGTCGCCGCTGTGGAACCAGCCGTGGGCGAAGGCCGCCGTGTTGGCGTCGCGGTTGTTCCAGTAGCCGCTCGCGACGTGGGGCCCCCGGTAGGCGATCTCACCGGTCTCGCCGACGGGCAGGGTGCGCCCGTCTAAGTCCAGGCAGTCCGTTCGTACCGTTGGCACCGACGGCCCCCACGACTCGGGTGCGCTAAAACGATGCTCGGGCCACTGCATGACCGTCGCGGGGACGACCTCGGTCTGGCCCGATCCCAGGATCACGACGGCGTTCGCGAAGACGTCGTCGAC
>JAJXTB010000133.1 GCA_021784205.1 Actinomycetes bacterium | reverse complement strand
ACGGCCGCCGCGTCGGCGTAGGTGAGGCCGTCGAGGTCAACGAGCGCGACGACGCCGCGGAACGGCGCGGGCAACTCGTCGGCGGCGTGCCGGACGGCTTCGTCAAACTCCGAGCGTTCGGCGAGCACGGCGGGATCGCTTGGTGTTCGCTCGAGCAGCAGTTCGGGCTCGTCGAGGGAGTCGGCTACCGGGGTGCGACGCGCTCGGTTGATGTTGGCGTTACGCATGATGGTCAAGAGCCACGCGCGGGCGTGCTCGCCGTCGAAACCGCGGATCGAGCGAAAGGCGCGCAGCATCGTCTCTTGAACCAGGTCCTCGGCGTCGGACCTCGAGGAAGTCATCGTGCGCGCAACCCGTAAGAGGACCCCAATCTCGGGCGTGACGTAACGATTGAACATCTGTGCGTCCGACTCCGGGGCAACTGACTCTGCGTTCATCGCCGTCTCCTGCGGAGCGGCGTCACGTCCGCTTATTCCGTTGGTGTCACGAGCGACGTGATCGAACCGACGATCTCTTCGTCACTCGCTCCGGGTCCGAAGATCGCCGCGACACCCGCTGCCTTGAGCTCGGCGACGTCGTTATTGGGTACGATCCCGCCCACGACGACGGGTATCGACGAGTCACGCTGACGAAGTGCCTCCACCACGAGTGGTGCGAGGGTCATGTGCGCGCCCGAGAGCATGGAGAGACCCACGACGTCGACGTCCTCTTGGATCGCGGCGACCGCCACACTCTCGGGGGTCTGGAAGAGCCCGGTGTAGACAACTTCCATCCCGGCGTCGCGCAGGATTCGCGCCACCACCTTGATCCCCCGGTCGTGGCCGTCGAGGCCGACCTTGGCGACCAGTACCCGAACGGTCATAGAACCGGCACCTCCACGTAGCGGCCGAACACGCCGGCCAGCGAGGACATCATCTCACCGACCGTGACCTCGGCGCGGGCCGCGTCGATCAAGGCGGGCATGAGGTTCACCTCGGCCACGGCAGCGTCGGTCGCCAGTCGTTCGCGCGCCCGGCGCACGGCGTCGTCGTCACGTCGCTGTCGAACCGTGGCCAGTCGCGACATCTGCTTGCGTTCGTCCTCGTTGGTGATGCGCAGCAGCTCAAGGTCTTCGGCCTCGTTGCCGTCGAGGAAGTCGTTGACGCCGACGATGATTCGCTCACCACGGTTGAACGCTCGTTCGAGTTGGTAGGCGGACTCGGCGATGTGGCGTTGGAACCAGTTCTGTTCGATGCCGCGAATGCAACCCTCGAGCATCGAGCCGTTGCCCATGTCCATCAACTCCGCGAAGAGGGACTCGGCTTGGCGCTCCATCTCGTCGGTCAACGACTCCACGTACCACGAGCCCCCAAGCGGGTCGGCGACGTTGGCGACGTTGGTCTCGTGGGCGATGATCTGCTGGGTGCGCAGCGCGAGACGGGCCGCCTTCTCCGACGGCAGGGCTAGCGCCTCGTCCATCGAGTTGGTGTGGAGTGACTGGGTGCCGCCGAGCACTCCGGCCAGCGCCTCGATCGCGGTGCGCGCGAGGTTGTTCTCGGGTTGCTGCGCGGTGAGCGAAACCCCAGCGGTTTGGGTGTGGAAGCGCAACTGCCAACTGCGCTCGTCGGTCGCACCGTAGTGATTGCGCAACCAGGTGGCCCAGATCCGTCGCGCGGCGCGATACTTGGCGATCTCCTCGAAGAAGTCGATGTGGGCGTTGAAGAAGAAGGAAAGGCGCGGCGCGACCTGGTCGACGCCGAGTCCGGCCTCGCGGGCCAGTTCGAGGTACGCGAAGCCGTTAGCCAACGTGAAAGCGAGTTCCTCGGCGGCGGTCGAGCCGGCTTCGCGGATGTGGTAGCCCGACACCGAGACGGAGTTCCACTTGGGCATCTCGGCGGCGGTGAAGGCGATGGTGTCGCGCACGAGCCGCATCGACTGGCGCGGCGGGAAGACGAACTCCTTTTGCGCCTGGTACTCCTTGAGGATGTCGTTCTGCAGCGTGCCGCCGAGACGCGCGCGCGCGACGCCGACCTCCTCGGCCTGGGCGACGAAGAGGGCCAACATGATGGCCGCGGGCGAATTGATGGTCATCGAGGTGGTGATCGAAGACAGGTCGATGCCACGAAAGAGGTCGCGCACGTCGTCGATCGAGTCGATGGCGACCCCGCAGCGACCGACCTCGCCGAGGGACATCGGGTCATCCGAGTCGAGTCCGAGCAGCGTCGGCATGTCGAACGCCGTCGACAAGCCGGTGCCACCGGCGGCGATGATCTCGCGGAATCGTCGATTGGTGTCGACCGCGGTCCCGAACCCCGCGAACATGCGCATCGTCCAGAGGCGGGACCGGTACATCGACGCGTGGATGCCGCGGGTGTAGGGGTAGACGCCGGGGTACTCGCCGTCGGGGGTTCCGTACACGGGGTCGACCTCGATCCCCGACATCGTCGCGAAACTCGGTCGGCGCAACTTGGCGGCGTCGTAGTCTCGGCGCCACCGGTCGTAGGCACGCTCTGCTTCCACGAGGCCTCCTTTGGCTCTAGGTCGTACACCGATGTTAGGGCGCCGTCACGGCGCCGGTGATTAGCGAGGGTCGGCGATCTGCAGTGCTAGCAAGGGAGCCGAGGCCTTGTTGATGCACTCGCGGTACTCGGCCGCGGGCTGGCTGTGCGCGACGATCCCCCCGCCGGCGCTGACCGTGGCCGTGGTGCCGCGCAGGTACACGGTGCGAATGGTGATGGCGAAGTCGGCGTTCCCGCTGAGCGCGAAGTAGCCGACGGCGCCGCCGTAGATCCCACGGCGCACGGGCTCGAGTTCGTCGATGATCTCCATTGCGCGCACCTTGGGCGCGCCCGACAGCGTGCCGGCGGGAAAGAGGGCGTCAAAGGCGTCAAAGGCGTCGAGCCCGTCTCGGAGCTGACCGCTCACCTGCGAGACCAGGTGCATCAGGTGCGAGAAGCGTTCGACGTGGGCCAGCCGTTCGACGCGGACCGTACCGGGTTCCGCCACCCGTCCGACGTCATTTCGACCGAGGTCCACGAGCATCACGTGTTCGGCGAGCTCCTTCTCGTCGGCCATGATCTCGGCTTCCAGGGCGACGTCTTCGTCCTCGGTCGTACCGCGTGGTCGGGTGCCGGCGATGGGGCGGGTGCTCACGGTCCCGTCGTGCACCCGCACGAGCATCTCGGGCGATGCCCCGACGATGTGGGCGTCGGCGGTGTCGAGCAGATACATGTACGGCGACGGGTTCAGCGCACGAAGCACCCGATAGAGGGTCAGTGGGTCAACCGTGGTGTCGCGGGTGAACTGCTGGCTTACTACGACCTGAAAGACATCCCCGCTGACGATGTGCTCCTGGGCCCGACGCACGATCGCCTCGTAGGACGGCTGGTCGAAGTTCGAAAGCGCCGCGGCGATCTGGCGGATATCGACGTCGTCTTTGGCGTTGGGAGCGGTCGCCACGAGTCGCTCGACGTCGATGTCGCGTTCGGGACCGGGACCGAGCAGTGTCGCCTCCAGCTCGTCGAGGTACCGGCGCGCGTCGCGGTAGGCCCGGACCGGATCGTCGCCTGGCTCGAGGACGACGTTGATCACCGCCGTCGTTGAGTACCGGAGGTGGTCGATGACGAGGACCGCCGACGGGAACGAGAAATCGACGTCGGGCCACTGGGGATCATCGCCGCGGGGCAGTCGCTCAAGACGCCGGACGTAGTCGTAGGTGATGAATCCGACCGCGCCCCCGAAGAAGTCCGGTAGGTCGTTCGGGCGGTAGGTCTGGTAGCGCTGGAGTATGGCGCGCACGGTCTCGAGGGGTCCGCGCGGGTCAGGTTCGACCGCGAGTCCCGTAACGACCGTGCGCGCGCCGTCGACGTGGACACGCCACCGTCGGTCGAGTCCGATGAACGAGTAGCGGCCGGTGGTCTCGCCGACTGCGGCGCTCTCGAGCAAGAAGACGGCTCGTCCCGAACCGAAGCGTTGATACAGCGACACCGGTGTGTCGCGGTCGAGTTGCAACGTCACGGCCAGGGGGATGACGTTGAAACCGCGCTGGTGCAGTTCGAGGAAGGCGACTTCCCCCATCGTCGTCGTCACTGTGGGCGCCTCACGGCACCGTAGGATAGTCCCATGTCGTCGGGTCCTTCGATACTGGTCATCGACAACTACGACTCATTCGTCTACAACCTCTATCAGTACCTCGCCGAACTGGGTGCGTCGCTGCGCGTCGTACGCAACGACGAGGTCACCGATGACGACCTCGCCGACGAGTCCCTCGACGGTGTCCTTATCTCGCCCGGGCCGGGTCATCCTCGCGACGCCGGTCGCTGCACCGCGGTCATCGAGTCGTGCGCGGCGCTCGAGCGGCCCATGCTCGGCGTCTGTCTCGGTCATCAGGCCCTCGGTGACACCTTCGGCGCCTCGATCGTTGCGGCACCGACGATCGTGCACGGTCAGGCGAGCCTGGTCGAACACGAGGGGCGGGGGGTCTTTGCCGGGATGCCCGAACCGTTCGCGGCGGGACGGTACCACTCCCTCGTCGTCGACCCCGCGACGCTGCCGCGCGAGTTCGAGGTCACCGCGAGGGCTGACGGCGTCGTGATGGGGATTCGTCACCGCGAGCTGCCCCTCGAGGGCGTTCAGTTCCACCCGGAGTCGGTGCTCACCGAAGACGGCTACAGCCTCCTCGCCAATTGGCTCGAGGTCTGTGGATCGAGTGACGCGCGCGAGCGGGCGCAATCGCTCAACGCGCGCAGCAGCGACGTACGCCGGTCGTTGCCCGACCTGGCGAGACTCACGTAATCGGCCGACCAACCCCGAGTCGCGTTTCCACGGCATCGTCGCCGACACGCTCGACGCGGTAGGCGGCCGGTCCGGTGTCGGGATCGACCGGCTGGTCGGCGGCGACGCTCACGACCTCGGTGCCGTGGTACCAGAGTCCGACGTGGTCATCCGTGGCGAACGCCACTGGCGCGAGAGACCCGTTCGCCACCAGTTCGTGCAGGAGCGGTCGGCGTTGGGGCTCGGAATCGTAGTGGACGCCGTTGGCGTACGGGACGAGGGCGAGTCCGTCGTCGATCGGGCGCAGCGTCGGGCCGAACGAGTCCGTCGGTCCTCCGACGTGCCAGCAGAGACTGCCCGCCGACACCCCGGCGAGAATGACGCCGGCCGCCCACGCGGATCGCATAGCGTCGTCGACCCCGTGGAGGCGCCACAGGGCGAGCAGGTTGGCGACGGAACCCCCGCCGACCCATACGAGGTCGCTACCTAGGAGCCGCTCGTCGGGCGCCGCGGAGGGCTGGGGGAAAAGTCGTAGCTGGGTGACGTCGCACCCGACGGCGTTGAAGGACTCGTAAAGCATGGCGTAGTAGGCGTCTGAGTCGCCGCTGGCGGTCAAGACCAGGCAGACGCGGGGCCGCAGCGCTCCGGTCGCGGCGAGGGCGTCGAGCAACATCGCGCCGGGGCGCACCGATTGCTGGACCGGCCCGGGGATGAATCCACCGGACGTGGCGAGGATGCGTCGAATCGTCATGCTTCGGTTCTAATCGACGAACGAGCTGCGAGTGGTGGTTGCGTAGGATGCCTGGAGCGGGACCACTAGACCTCGAGGAGGATCATGACGGGCGTGGCGAGCATTGATGAGCGCATCGATCACCTACTGAGTGAGTTCCCACCGGCCACGACCGACGTCGTCACCTTCCTCGGTGCTCAGTTCGACCTCGGCCTCGCGTGGGCGCACTTCCCCGAGGGTGACGGCGGCGTTGG
>JAJXTB010000026.1:14379-24855 GCA_021784205.1 Actinomycetes bacterium | reverse complement strand
TCAGAATCGAATCAGACTGCTTCGTCGGCCCAGGTATCGTCGGCCAGTCGTGGTTCGCGACGGCGAAAGCGCTCTTGGGAAATCGCGACGCCGAACAGGATGAGTAGTGCACCCACCGGTTCGTTCCAACTGAGTGACTCACTGAGGAATGCAATACCCACGATCACCGCGAAGACCGGAGTGAGGTAGGTTACGCTGCTCGCCACGGTGGCCGGCGCGTTGCGCACGACTTCGAAGTTGAGCACGTAGGCGACTCCTGTGCCAAGCACCCCGAGGGCACCGAGGGCGAGCAGTGACGTCGGTGGTCGGGTGGCGTGCAGGTGTCCGAAGACAATGGCGAAGGGGACCATCTGCAGTGTTCCGCAGAGAATCTGGCCAGTCGCGAGTGCGATGGGTTTGTCGGGCAGATGACCCAAATGTTGTCGAGCGTAGGTAAAGCCAAAGCCGTAGGAGACAACCGCTCCAAGACAGGCGATGACGCCCAATCGTTGGCCCGCCCCGAATCCCTGCCACACCCCGATCACGACCATGACGCCGACGAGCCCCACGAGTAGTCCGCCGATGACGGCGGGGCGAACGGGCTCCTGGCGCACGATGAACAGCGCGACGACCAGGGTCGACAGTGGAGTGCAGGCGTTGATGAGTCCCGCGAGCACCGCCGAGATGTGCGTTTCGCCGTAGGAGAACAGGGTGAACGGGACACTGTTCAAGAGGGCCGCGAGCACGAAGAGGTGTCCCCAAGTCTTTATCTTTCGCGCGAGGGGCGTTCGCGTGAGGGCCGTCAGCGCGACAAGCGTGACCGCGCCGGCGGCGAGGCGAACGAAGGCGACGTCCACCGGCGACATCGCCCGCAGCCCCAGCTTGATCCACCAGAATGAACAGCCCCAGATTGCTCCGAGCAGCACGAACCACACCTGCCACCCGATGACGCGAGGTTTTGGATTGGTCGTCGTCACTGACGTACCTGCCCGTCAACAGAGCGCTCGGCGTCGAGTAACGCGTCCTTCACGTCAAGTCCCCAGCGATAGCCCCCGAGTGATCCGTCGCGACGCACGATCCGGTGACAGGGTACGACGAGCGCGGCGGGGTTCGCGGCGCAGGCCGAGCCCACCGCCCGTAGCGCGCGAGGCGATCCGATGCGCTCGGCCACCTGTGAATACGTGAGCGTGTCGCCGAGGGGGACCTTACGGAGCACATCCCATACTCGCATCTGGAACGCGGTGCCCTGCACGTCGATCGGCAACACCGTGGCGTCGCGCTCGCCACGCACGGCGCCGGCGAGCACGAGCGCGGTGTCAGCCAGCGCGTCGTCGCCGCGCTCGACGGACGCGTTAGGGAATTCAGCGGTGATCTGGTGGACGAGTTCCGCCTCGTTCGCGCCGATCCGTACGGCACAGACGCCCCGTTCGGTTGCCGCGGCGACGACCGTGCCGACGGGGGTGACGAGCGACGTGAAGGTGATGCGTTCACCGCGACCCCCATCGCGATACGCACGCGGTGTCATACCCAGCTGGGCTGCGCCGGTTTCGTAGAACGCGCGACTCGAACCGTATCCGGCGTCGATGGCGGCTTGGGTCACGGGGACCTTCGCGCGAAGCAACGCGCGGACTCGTTCAGCACGCGCAATTCGGGCGTACCCGGAGATCGAGACCCCTACGAGTTCGACGAATCGCCGGCGTAGGTGACGCACGCTGTAGCCGTGTCCGGCGGCGAAGGCGACGACGTCAACATCCCGCGAGGAGTGTTCAAGTTGTCGACAGAGTTCGACGACCGCATCGACGGCGGGGTCGTGCACTATCGACTCATCGGGCCGACAGCGTCGGCAGGCTCGGAACCCGGCGGCGACGGCATCGGCGGGCCCTGAGAAGAACTCGACGTTGCGTCGCAGCGGTTGGCGCGAGGCGCAGCCCGGCCGACAGTACACGCCCGTTGTTGCGACGGCGTAGACGAAGACGCCCGCAGCGGTCGCGTCGCGATTCTTGACTACGTTCCAGCGCAGTTCGTCGAGGTCGATCACGACTCGTAATTTAAGGGAGGCGAACCCACGGCGCACTCCGCTGGCGGACATGTAATTGTGCGTTTGCTCGAGGACCTTCGAGAGGCGAGCCGACGTCGAAGCGTCCGCGGTGCCACAGCCACGTTCGTGGCCCGGAAGTGACCAGTGGCGTCAGTACTGTTTGAGAGGTCGTGTGTCGACCGGTCAGGGGAGCACTCGTTGCCCAAATTCGTCCAGACTTGCCGAAGGCGCCTCGCCACATCGGCTCGCCCGGCCGATCACCGTCTTGGGTCACGGGAGCAGTCCATAGCGGAGAAATTGAGAGTCGTGTCGTATCGGGGCCCATTCGTGAGTACACTGCAAGGAGCGAGCAGGCCGAAATGGTTGGCTTGTCGCTCTGAGAATTGAGTAATAGTGGCAAACGGTACAGTGAAGTTTTTCAATGCAGAAAAGGGATTCGGTTTCATCTCGCGTGAGCAGGGTGATGACGTGTTCGTACATTTCTCCAACATTCAAAGCGATGGCTACAAGAGCCTCGAAGAGGGTCAGCGGGTCGAGTTCGACGTCGCACCCGGTAAGAAGGGCGAAGAAGCGCTGAACGTTCGCGCAATCTGAGCGCGGCGGACCGCGTCGGTCCGCTCGTGGTGCCTAACGGCGCCACCACGACTACGAGGGTGTCATTCGCGCGGCAGCGCTTGCGCAAGTGACGAACTCGATCACGGACGAGGCCGAACGCCGCGTGAGTGATCCGAGCCACTGGCCGGGTTCTTTCGTGGCGTCGAGCCTCGTTCGTGGTCGGTCACGTCAAGCGACGCTCGTTGGCCCAGTTGGACAACTGGTGCCGATTCGAAAGCTGGAGTTTGCGCAGGACTGACGAGACGTGGGTCTCCACAGTTCTCGACGAAATTCCGAGTTGAACGCCGGCCTGCTTGTACGTGTAACCGCGCGCGATGAGTCGGAGCACTTGCTGCTCACGGCTCGTCAATTGGTCGAGCTCCGGGTCGCCGCTCGTTAGCGGCGTCTCGCTGGACGATTCACCGGCGAAGGCCTCGAGCACGAAGCCCGCCAGCATGGGCGAGAAGACGGCGTCGCCCGCTCGAATCCTCCAGATTGCCTCGATCAAGTCGGCGCCCGAGATGTTCTTGGTGACGTACCCACTGGCACCGGCACGCACGACAGCGATGACGTCCTCGCCGGCGTCGGAGACCGACAGCGCGAGAAAGCGAACGTCGGTGCACAATCGGCGCACGTCGCGCAGTATTCGAAGTCCGCCGCCGTCGGGCATGTGCACGTCGAGCAGGACGACTTCGGGCCGTCGCTCGAGAATCATCTCGGTCGCCGCGACCACTTCGTCGGCTTCACCCACGATGTCAACGACGTTGGCAATCTCGGCCTTGATGCCCGAACGGATGAGTTCGTGGTCGTCGACGAGAAAGACGCGGGGCCGGTTCACGGGCTGACGACCGCGCGCGACATGGACACGGTGACCTCGGTTCCCTCGCCGCTCGCGGTTCGTACTGAGCTTGAACCACCGAGTTGCTCGACGCGCGCGCGTATCGAGTGGGAGAGGCCCTGACGGTCATCGGGTACCGCGGCGGGGTCGAAACCGACGCCGGTGTCGCGCACGTAAATGGAAATGGCATCGGGCTCGACTTCCCCGTAGACGCTGAAGGCTTGCGCCCCCGACCACTTGGCGGCGTTGACGGCCGCCTCGCGCGCGGCCGCGATCAGTCCGCTGAGTCGTTCCTCCAGCGGGGCGTCGCCCACGACGACGAGGTCGACTCGTACGCCGTAGTCCTGTTCGACGTCACGTTGGATCGCGCGCAACTGACTGGCGAACGTCTCGTCGTTGCGCGCAGTGGCGCCGACGTAGTCGGGCGCGAAGAGCCACGAACGAAGGTCGCGTTCCTGGGCGCGGGCGAGCCGACGAACCGTAACGGGGTCGTCGGCGGAGCGCTCGATCAAGGTGAGCGTCTGCAAGACCGAGTCGTGAACGTGGGTCGCCAGTGCGGCCCGTTCCTCGGCACGAACGCGGACGCGACGCTCGCTCGAGAGGTCGCGCACGTTCTGCAGCCACCACGGTGCGAGCATGATGAGGATTCCGATGATCAGCACGCCACCACCGAGGAACGCCGGGACTGCGGCCCCCCAGACGCCGCCGACCCGCCCGAGTATCTGCAGGCCGACCACGATCAGGATCGTGGCGGGTATCACGCGCCACACGATCGCTCGCCACCCCCGTCCCGACGCGACGCCGAGAACGGGCAGTGCCTGGGCGATGGCTTCGAGGTGCGTGCGTTCGGAGGATGACGACCCTCGCCAGACGACGACCCCGAGGACGAGACTGAGCAGGATCGACCACGCGTAGGGGCTGAGAACGGCGATGTCGAGGCGTGCGACGAGTAGCAACACCGCGAGCACCGCCGCCAACAGCCACGCCACGATGGTCGCGGTACGTTGCTCACCGTCAAGGCGACGCGCGATGGGTACGTCCTCACCGTCGCGGTACATCGCAATCCAGCACAGCATGTACACGACGAGACCGACGCCGAAGACGAGGCTCAACAGCGCGGCGGCGAGGCGCACGCGTCTCGTGTCAATTCCGAGCCGGCACGCGATCCCCGCGCAGACACCGCCCAGAACCGCGTCGGTGACGTTACGCCGAAGCGGGTGCTGTGGGATCCCGAGCCGGGGATGTTGCAGGCGGGTAGTAGTCATCGTGCCGTCCTCATCGATATCGCCCAACAGCCTTACACCACGTCGTCGGGCCCGCGCTACGGGAGAACCCGGAGTTGACGAGCCGAACTCCGGGTTCTCCCTGATGACCAGCGGGACAACCGTGACGTACCGTGAGGTCATGACCGACACACCCGAACCGATGACTCCCCTAAGCCCGCCCAACGAGCCGGCGGACGAGTCGCCGCGCCGACTGCAACGCAGTAGCGACGCCAAGGTCATCGCCGGCGTCGCGCGAGGTCTCGGGAATCGATTCGACATTGACGCGAACATCTTTCGAGTCATCTTCGTCGTGCTGACGTTGTTCTGGGGACTCGGCGTCGCGATCTACCTCGCACTGTGGGTGTTCGTGCCCCAAGCCGAGGGTGAGGAGGTGACGCGTGTCCGGCCCCCGGTGTCGAAGTCGCACCGGTTGAGCGTGGCCGTCCTCGCCGGAGTCCTCGTCCTCGCGCTGCTACTCGCCGCGATCACGCACGGCGGATCGATGGCGCACCGTGGACCCAGCCTCGCTCTCGTGTGGTTGGTGTTTCTCGTGGCCCTGTCGGTAGTGGCGTTGCGTACGCCCGCCCGGCGACTCAGCGTTCGTCGAGTCTTCGCGGTGGCGTTCCTCGTCGCTCTGAGTGGTGCGATCCTCGTTGTCGGCGCCGTCATGGGATTCGTCGCTTCGACCGGCGTCGCACTGTCGGGCGGGGTCGGCGCCCACACCTGGCAACCCACGACGTTGCGTCAAGTCCAGCACCGCTACGAGACCGAATTCGGCGCGACGACGCTCAACCTGCAAGCCGTCACCTTCCCCTCGACGGGTTACGTCATCGACGTCTCGACCGCGATCGGCTCGGTGTGGGTCTGTGTTCCGGCGAACGCCGTGGTCTCGATCACGACGCACGTGGGGCTCGGACCCGTTTACCTCCAAGGCTCGCCCGATGGTTCGCCGTTCACCGCGATCCCCGCGACCCGTGGTGGCGTCGGGGCACACTCGCTCGCGCCTCACCTAACGATTGACGCGCGTGTGGGCATCGGACGGATCGACATCGTACGCGCGTCGAGATCGACGCCGCGGATCAGTTGAGCGACGCGGCACTTGGGGAATCCTCGCCGATGGCGTCAGGGCACCCGCGTCGACTAGCCGTGCAGCGCGCTGATCGCACCCACGATGATCGGTGCGACGAGGAGCGAAGGCAAGAGATCGGCGACCGGGACGGACTTGATCTGTAGGAGCCGTAGGCCGATACCGAGCAGCAGAATGCCGCCGGTCGCGGTGATCGCGGCGATCATCGAAGCCGGAAGGAACGAGCCGGCGAGCACGCCCAAGACCGTGACGAAGCCCTGGAAGATCCCGACCGGCAGCGCGGAGACGGCGACGCCCCAACCGAGCGTGGCGGCGAAGGCTATCGCCGCGAACAGGTCGAGGGCCGACTTCAAGACGAGCTGACTGATCCCGTGGCCGAGACCGTCACTCAAAGCGCCCAGGATGGCCAGTGGCCCGATGCAAAAGAGCAGCGACGCGGCGACGAATCCTTCGATGAAGCGCTCTCGCGAGTCATTCGCGCGACCGCGTGTCATCCGATCCTGGATCCATCCGCCGAACGTGGCGAGCCGCTCTTCAATGCGAAGCAGCGACCCACCGATGCCGCCGATGACCAGCGCTCCGAGGACCACGAGCAACGTCCAGCTGCTACCGACGGCGTGGCGAAACGAGTGGTCGGAGATGGCCGCGATGTTGAGCGCGCCAATGACGATCACGACGAGGCCGAGTGCGTCGGTGACGGTGTGGCGCGTTCGAGCCGGGAGTCGATTCCCAACGAGGACACCGAGCGCGGCGCCCACGACGATGGAGACCACGTCGATGATGGTCCCGAGTCCTCGCACGCCGTCAAAGGTACTCGGTCTCGTTCACGGTCTTGCTCGGGCCCGCGTCAACGTCGACCTACACCCTGAACTGTTTTCACATCCAGTCGATCGCCGCCGACGATCGAATGGAAGGCCGTCAGTGCATCACGCCTCGCGGGCCGTGGCACTCTGTTCGAGGGTAAGCCCCTTGGTCTCTCGCCCGAAGAGTGTGACGACCAGAACTGCGACGAGCGCCACGGCGCCAACGAGGGAGTACACCCCGGCGACCCCAAAGTGAGAAAACATCGTTGGGATCAATGACGGTCCGATGACCCCCGAGATCAGCCGGCCGAATCCTTCGGTCGTGGCGACACCCCAGGCGCGGATCTCGGTGGGGTAGCTCTCAGAGGTGTAGACCTTGACGGCGGGGTCCACGGCGATGCCGAAGAAGGACATGAGACACCCGACGAGGAGTACCGGTACCGCGCCCCGCACGAAACCGAAGGCGAAGGACGCACCGGCCGCAATGACGGTGAAACTGATGATGACCGGTTTGCGACCCCATCGTTCGATCACCCACGATTCGAGCAGCTTGCCGGGAATGGAGATGCCGACGATAATCGCCGTGAACGCGAAGGCCGACGTGAGGTTGTAGCCCATCGTCGTGACCGCGGTCGGCATGAAGATCTGGATCGAGTAAAAGATGAAGAAGGTCCCGCCGAAGGTTGCCCAGAGGGTCATCGAGCGACGACGAAGCGGTCGAACAAAAATCGCGCGCAAGGGGTGCGCCACGACGAGCGGCGGTGTCGTGTCGGGCGTGATCGGCGCGATCGGCGCCAGGGGGGCGTGGGTGGTGCGCACGGCCCGCGCTTCCAACGTCGCCAGGACGCGTTCGGCTTCGGACCAACGACCCCGCGATTCGTACCACCGCGGTGATTCGGGGAGGTATCGCCAGGCGAGCAGCGCGAAGAGGACCGGCAGACCTCCGATCATGAACATGATCCGCCAACCGGTTGTGTCCTGAACGTTCGGAATCAAAATCAGGGCGAGCAGTGGCGAGAGGAAGTAGCCGGCCGAGAGGAACGCGTCGGACCACGCGATATAACGACCTCGACGTTGTGGCGGACAGAACTCGCTCGCGAAGACGTACGGCAGCGGGAACACGGCACCCATGGCCATGCCATCGACGATCCGTAGCACGATGAGGCTCACGACGTTGGGCGCGAAGCCCGTCGCGAACGTGAGTGAGGCGTAGGCGATGGTGCCGACGATGAGCGTGGGACGGCGGCCGAATCGATCCGCCAGACGACCCGCGGGTACGATGCCGATCACGATGCCGATGTTGGCGGAAATGGCGACGAACGACTTCATTGCGGTCGATAACGCGAACTGGTGAGTCAGGGACGGCAGGACCGATCCGGTGAGGCCGACGTCGTAGGACTCGATGAGCCAACTTAGAAAAAGCAGCGCCATAATCGCGCTCAGCCACCTCGTTGTGGGGAGCCGGTCGAGTCGCGCGCCGGCTTGCGGACGGACTCGATCGTGTTGCGTGGCGGTGGCGTCGTCCATCACGAGCGCACGAC
This sequence comes from Actinomycetes bacterium, assembly GCA_021784205.1. Next base: position 16,710 of record JAJXTB010000026.1, on the reverse strand, counting down.
GCCACCCGGGTGCTTCGACCCAAAACCAATCGCACGGTGATGCACGCGACCCCCTTCGGCCATCATCGTCGAGACGCAATGACGGAACGAGTTTATGAATGATTGACCCGATTCCGGTGGACTCCCTGGTCAGTTCGGTGTTGTAAGACGTTGACGCTTCGGCAACGGTATCGATTCGCTACGGTGGTGCCAACTGACGCGCGCTGGCCCTCTGGCCGGCGCCCTCGTCGAGTTGCACGACGCCGACTGATCTGACGGCGCGGACAGGATGCCGGAAGAACGTGAGCAGAAACGCATGTCCATGATCGATGAAGTCATCGGGGAGCGATATCGCACGGTCCGGCTCATTGGTCGAGGGGGCACCGCGGACGTCTTCGAGGCGCGTGACGAACGAACGGGAGCGGCGGTCGCGGTCAAGATCGTTCGCTCTAACGACCCGGAGTTCGCACACCGCCTGGTCGAAGAGGCTCGTGCTCTGGAGAGCCTTGACGCACCGGGACTCGTACGGTTCCTCGACACCGGGATGTTCGGCGACTTGGCGTTTCTGGTGATGGAGTACGTCGACGGCTCAACGCTCGCACAGTCGCTCAAAGACGGTCCCCTGGGTGCGCCCGCCACGGCGAAGATGGCGGCGAGCGTGGCGAGCGCGCTCGGCTACGTTCACGGTCGTGGCGTGGTGCACCGCGACGTCAAACCGTCGAACATCCTGCAATCATCGGCGGGGGAGACGTGGCTCGCCGACTTCGGCATCGCTAAGTTCGACGACGCAACGACGATCACGGCGCCCGGCACGACGATCGGCACCGTCGTCTACATGGCGCCCGAACAGCTCGACGGTGAGCGCGTCGGACCGGGCGCGGATATCTGGTCTCTCGGTATCGTCATCCTGGAATGTTTGACGGGCCGACGCGTCTACGAGGGGTCGCCCAGTGAAATCGTCGCGAAACGCCTGACCGGACCGGTCGTCCTCCCACCGGATCTGCCAGCGCCGTGGACGGTGCTGCTCAACGGCATGTTGGATCCGCAACCCGAACGTCGATTGAGCGGCGCCGAAGTCGCCGCGTTGCTTGAGACTTCGCCCTACGCGACGCCGTGGGAGCCGCGAGACCAAGACGCGACGCGAGTCCTTCGACGCGAGGGGTCAGCCGACCAGACCTTCGCGATGCCCGGCGCGGCTGCGCCGCGTCGTTTCAACGATGAGACCCAGCTCGATCAACCGCGCCCGTCGCGCGCCCGGAGCGAGCGACGGGTCTGGTTCATCGCGGGGGCATTCCTCATTGTCGGCGCACTTCTGTACGGACTGATTTCGTTCATGATTGGTGGATCGACGTCGGACCTCGTGGCAACGACATCCTCGACGCAGCGACCATCGACCACGACCTCGTTCCCGTCGGGATCGTCGGCGATCGCTACGTTGATGGCCCAGCTCACCGCGGCCCAGACGGCAGGCTCCATCGATCCAGCGTCGGCGCAACGTGTCTCGCAGTTGGCGGATCAGTCGCTGATCGATAGCGCGAATGGAAACGGCGTCGCCGCCGCGGGTGACCTCCAACAGGCGACCACGACGATCGTCGACGGCGTCGCGGCCGGCACCATTTCGCCGGCTACGGGAACGACGCTCGAGCACGACCTGTCCACCCTGGCGGCGGCGCTGGGCGTTGCCGCGCCGAACACGACGACCACGACCACGACCCCGGCGATCGTCGTACCGGGCCCCGGAAACGGCCACGGCCATGGAATAGGCAAAGGTCGTCCCTAAACGCCCGTGAGCTGATTCGCCGGGTACGCCGCGTCGTAAGCGCTGCGGATTCGTGCGCGGTATGTGAACATGTGAAACTTCCGGGGCGACCCTGATCAGCCCGGTAGAAGACTCGGTGTTCGCGTGGATGGATGCCCATAGATACCCGCCAGCCATCGCCGTATTACCCGAGGTCACGGGTGATATTACGGTAACGATAGTGAGGAAATCGGACCGAATCCGAGTTTCGTTATCATCGAACAGCGAAAAATAAGTTCTTATAAAGCCTGGTCAAAGTGGATGTAGCGGAAAATAATCCCGGAAAACGTCTCCAACAGAGAATTATCGCCGTAGAATTGAGCCCGCAGCAATGACTGCTTCGATGTCACCTCACACATCAGTGAGTTAAGTGGCCAATTGACCGTACGGCTTGGTGGACTTTTGTGGTCAATCACCAAGTTCCGTACCCGGAGCCAGGGTCCGCACCGCGGAGTGGCGAAGGGTACCGCGTACGCCAAAGGAGAAACCATGCGAAGAATCATGTATGCGACTATGGCGTTGCTCACGAGCGCTGCGGTGCTGCCCTCGTCGGG
>JAJXTB010000026.1:0-14279 GCA_021784205.1 Actinomycetes bacterium | reverse complement strand
TTGGGACCGTACGGAGCGGCCGCGCACATCCAGGTGAGGTGGCAGACCGTCGCGACGTTGGTCGGCACACGCGCGCCTGACGAGTCGGTCGTCGAAGATGTCTGGTGCAGGTGAAAGGCGCGCGCGACGTTGGCCATCGCCATGCCCTGAGATTGGTAGATCGTGGCGAGGGCCTGATCGAGCTCACTGATGGCCTGGAGACTCGCGTGGGCGTGGACCCGACCGGAGGCGCCATTGGCTTCTTGGGCGAGATAGGGATCGGCGAAGCTGATCCCGACGAAGGTGACGTTGGGCCCGGCCGCCTCCTTTAACACCGTGAGGATGCTGGTGAGTTGGGGCGCCATCTGGGAAATGCTCTGCTGGACGCAGGTGGGGTCAACGACAGCGGTGCGCAGACAGGGCACGACCGAGTTGAAACCAAGGTCGATCGTGACGAGACCGGTCTGGCCCTGGTGGGCGTTTAAGAAGGTGATCGCGTCGGCGAGTTGGGAATCGCCCGCGTGGTAGCAGCCATCCTTGCCGTTGACCATCGTGGCCACCGACTCACCGGGACAGCCGAGCTGCGTGAGGGTGAGCGGCACGCCGTGGCTCGCCTCGTAAGTGACCAGGTCATTCGCGAATCCGTGTCGAGTCCGGTAACCCGAGGGGTGGTGCGCGGTGGGCTGGATCCCAACGGACACCGATGCGCCGATATCGAGGTAAAAACCCGTCGTCGGCGCGGCCGCGCCCGCAGCGTTCACACCGGCGAGGCCACCGGCGCCCGCGAGCATCGCCGCCGCGGCCGCGACGAGCGCGACACCACGCGTGAACACTCTTCGGACACCAACCACTCGGACTCCTTGACGGTCGCAGCACGACGGAGACCCGTTAGGAGCCTCCGCCGCGGATCTAATGCTGAATCGCATCCACGCTATGGCAAAATTGAAGCGAGTCGTGCGCGAGTCGCGAAGAAATCAATAAGAATTCGCGCCCACGTGTCGTCGCTATGGCTCGACCACATCCATCGGCCCATCAGCGACGTCGCCGCGCTCGACGACGGCCGGGAGTTGGCGACGCGGCAACAGGCTGGCCCAGGTCGCCCGGCTACGACCCGTGACACCCTTGGCGACCCACGTTCGGGCCATGACCGCGGTAAAGACGAAGCCGACGCCGTAGACGATGACGAGGGCGAGCGGGGCGGCGACCTCCCAAGCAAGGTGGACCCCGCTGGCGCCGCGAAGACGGACGAGGGCTGGGATCCACACCATTTGCGATAGGTACACGCCGTAAGAGTTATCCGAGCCCGATTGGACCATCGCGCGGATTCGCGCTCGCCGTGCCGGGGCGGTCAGATAGACCCCGAGGAGATACACGCACAGGATCGCGCCGATGTTGTACGGGATGATCAACGGGGAAAAGACGTAGGTGCCGGTTCGTATGAACGTTGGTAGAACGTGATCGGCGCCGACGTACGTGAGCACCTCTGCGAGGGCCATGGCGCCGAGGGTTGCGCCGAGGATCAGCGCGACGTGGTGCACGATCCACTGATGGACCTCGTCGAGGTGAAGCGCCACGATGACGCCGCCGACTATGTAGATGACGTAGGAGAGGATCAATCGCGTCTGGAGCAGTCCAGATAGCGCGAGAACGGAGTGATGCGAACTCACCCAGGCGCCGTAGGCGAACTGCCAGGCGAACGACACCACCATGATTCGCCAGTGCCACGTGGGGTGCCGCCGGATGAAACGGAGCATCAACGGGAAGAGGACGTAGAACTCGCCGATGACGAGTAAGTAGTACAGGTGGTAGTAGCCAGTCGCCGTGAGGTGAGTGAGTAGACGGATTCCGCTCCAGCTAAAGATGCGGGCGGTGTCCACGCCGTAGTACGGGAAGCTCGATCGACTGGTGAGCGAGGTGTAGATGAAGTAGAGCACCGTCCAGGTGAGGTATGGCACACCCACCGACATGAAGCGCCGCTTCGCGTAGGGCAGCACCGCGACCTTGTCGGTGTTGCGGTAGCTGTAGGTGAGCATGCACGCCGAGACGAAGAGGAAGGCGTCACGTGAGAATCTGGTCAACATGATCAGGCCAACGACCGTGGTATTGGTCGCCAGCGGCGCGAAGAAGATGAGGGCGTGCGTCGAGACGACTGCCGCCTGCTTCACGGGTCGCATGGCGTCGATGTGGTCCAGTCGCCGTCGCGTTCCCGACGAGGGCGCCGCCACCGGTTCGGGGGTGCCGGTCACGAGTTCACGTCGCGCCGCGGACGGCCCTTCACGCGAGGTCCGTTGTGAGTATCACGTCGAGCGGTTCCTTCGTCAGACGGTGTTTTTGGATCTTGCCGGTGGCGTGCGCGGGCAGGTGTGCGACGACGGTCAGTGAGACGGGCCAGTGCGTCTTAGGGAATCCTTCGGTGACGACGCGGCGCAGCTGGGCTAGCACCGAGTCGCGGTCGCAGTTCTTCGCCAGTTCAACGTACGCCGCTGGCACTTCGCCGAAAACCTCGTCGGGCAGGGCAACGATCGCGACGCCACGAACGCCCGCGACGCCGAGTAGTGCGTCCTCGAGCTCACGGGGGAAGATCTTCTCGCCGCCCCGGTTGATGACGTCGTCGCTGCGACCGACGAGGAAGAGGTAGCCGTCGTCGTCGAGGTACCCGAGGTCGCCGGTGCGCAGCCACCCATCGGGGCTGAAGCGGTCCTCGTAGCCGGCACTTTCGTACCGATCGATCACCGATGGTCCACGTATCTCGACGTGGCCGACGGTCGCCGACGTGGCTGACGGATCGGACTCGTCCCGGGGAAGGGGAACGATCCGCAACTCGACGCCGACGGCGATCCCAGCCGAGCCGGGTTTTCGTTCGCCGCCCAGCGGATTGGCACTGATCTGACTCGCGGCTTCGGTCATGCCGTAGGACTCGATGACCGGTATGGCGATCGTGGATTGGAACTGTTCAAACACCGACGGCGACAGCGGCGCCGAGGCTGAACGAATGAACCGGATGCGCGTAGCGATGTGTTCGCCGTCGCCAACGTTGGACAGGCGGGCGATGATCGCGGGCACGGCGTTGATCCACGTGACCTCGTACTCGTCGGCCAACGTCCAGAAGTTGGTCCGATGGAATCGCTCGTCTAAGACCAGGGATGAACCGGCGACCAGGGACGCCAAGAGTCCCACGACCTCGGCGTTGATGTGCCAGAGCGGGAGTGGGCTGAGTCCCCGATCCGCCGGGGTGAGCCGATTGTGCGTCGCGATGAGCGCCGCCGTGTGGAGTAACTGCGCGACGGGTAACGCCATGACCTTGGGCGTACCGGTCGTGCCCGACGACGCGAGGATCACCCCACCGCTGTCGACCGGCTCAGAGTCAGGCGGGGTCGAATCGAGGGTCGAAGAAGTGCGAACGTCGTGCCAACTCGTACTGAGCGACTCGGGGCGCTCTCGATCGCTCAATACCGCGTGCACACCCAGGCGTCGTAACTGGGTGTCGAGAACGTCAACGTTCATTGGACTGATGGTCGGGTCGAGCGGGGCGACCCAGAGACCGTACGCGATCGCCGCGAGGAAGGTCTGGGCGAACTGCAGCGGATCGCGAATCAACAGCCCCACTCGGTCGCCACGGCTAAAGGACTGTTCACGAAGTCGTGACGCCCACCGGTCAACGACCTGATCGAGTTCGACGAAGGATACGACGTCGGCGGAGCGTAAACGCAGAAGGTACGCGTTATCGCCGTACCGGGCAGACCGGTCGGCGATGAGTTCGCGCAGCGATGAGCGCCCACTCACGCGACACCTGGAGAAACGTCGATTCGGTGCAACGTCAGACCACCGCACCGGGGGGCGAGACTCATCGGGGGCTCGGGGCGACACTCGTACATTCAGTGCGTCTGGATCCAGACTGCCTTGGTTTCGAGGAATTCGTCGATGTGGTGCACGCCGCCTTCGCGGCCGTAACCGCTCATCCGGTAGCCCCCGAATGGCACGGCGGGATCCATCTGGCCGTAGCAGTTGACCCACACGGTCCCGGTGCGCAGGGCACTGACGGTCCGGTTCGCTTTGTTCACGTCATTGGTCCACACACCGCCGCCCAGACCGAAGGGGCTGGAGTTGGCGAGACGGATCACCGACTCGTAATCGTCAAAGGCCATGACCGAAACCACGGGGCCGAAGATCTCCTCCCTGGCGACACGCATCTCGTTGTTCACCTCAGTGAAGATCGTCGGTGGAACGAAGTAGCCGTTGGCGTACTGGCCGTCGAGGAGTCGCGCGCCGCCCGCGGAAATCGTGGCTCCCTCAGCGCGGCCAATCTCGAAGTAGTCGCTCACGCGTTCGAGCTGGGTCTGTGAGACCACGGGCCCGAGCTGGGTGGCGTCGTCGAGTCCGTCGCCGACGGTCAGTGAGCGCGCGTAGGTCGTCATGGCGCCGACGAACTCCTCGTAGATGCCACGCTCAACGAAGAGCCGCGTTCCCGCGCTGCACACCTGACCAGAGTTGGTGAAGGCCGCCATCGCGGCACCCGGGACGGCGAGGTCGAGGTCGGCGTCGTTAAAGACGATGTTGGGCGACTTGCCGCCGAGTTCGAGTGTCACGCGCTTCAGGGTCGTCGAGGCGGCTCGCACAATGGCCTGGCCCGTGGCAGTCGATCCGGTAAAGGCGATCTTGTCCACGCCGGGGTGGACGCTCAAGGCGACTCCGGCCGTCTCACCGAATCCCGTCACCACGTTGACCACACCCGCCGGCAGACCGGCTTCGAGGAGCATCTCACCCAGCCACAGGGCGCTCAGTGATGCCTCTTCGGCGGGCTTGAGCACGACCGTGCAGCCCGCGGCGAGAGCGGCACCGACCTTCCAGATGAAGGCGATGTGGGGATTGTTCCAGGGGATGATCGCACCGACGACGCCGACGGGTTCGCGTCTCGTGTGGGTCTGGAAGTCACCCGGGATCGAATTGGCGATCGTCTCGCCGCGCAGCGCCGTGGTGAGACCGGCGTAGAAGCGAGCCATTCCGACGGCTCGACGCAGGTTGGCGCGCATGCGCTGGATCGGCGCCCCCATGTCGAGCGTGTCCAGGATCGCGAGGTCGTCGTGTCGGGCTTCGACCAGGTCGGCGAAGCGCAACATGATCCGCTGGCGGTCGAAGGGCTTCATCGTTGACCAGGGACCGTCGTCAAAGGCGCGCCGCGCGGCGACGACGGCTCGGTCCACGTCCGTCGCGTCGGCGGCGGGCAGACGAGCGAGCAACTGTTGCGTCGCGGGATTCAACGTGTCGAACGTCTCACCCGAAGCGGCGGGAACGAAGGCGCCGTCGATCAGCATGCTCGGATTTCCGCCGGTGACGTAGCGTTCAATCGTTGAGGGGATGGAACCGTCCTGTGGCATCGATGACCCCTTTGTTCACTGTCGGTGAGCCGCTCCGGTACGACCGACCCGAGCACCATCATTGGCAACCGGCGTCGGCGTCACGGTGTACTCCATAAAAGTTAGCCCCGCCACGCCGGCGGCAACGTCGCCTCGATCGCCGTCGCGATAACGCGGTACCCGTCGTTGTTCGGATGGTCGTCGGGTCCGAAGGGATAACCCGTGCAGTTCCAGGTCCACTCGCAAGTTCTCGCGACATTCAACGGCACCACCCCGACGCCCTTCAACTCGGTTGGGTTGCGGTTGTCCAGTTGGTAGGCCCCCGCGACGTTCGCGACCGGAATCTTTGACGCGCGGTACAACCGCGTGAGGTCGGCGTCGAGAGCCGACATCACCTGGAGGGTTCGTGTGGCGACCGCGATGTGCGTGCCACCCTGAAGATATTTCGACAGGAACGGATCGCCGTAGTCAAGGCCAATGAAGTGGACGTTGGGGCCGGCGGCTGCCTTCAACGCCGTGAGAACCGGGGTGAGATCACGCGTCACGTTCGCGAGGCCCGCGGCGACGCACGCCTCGTCGACGACGGCTGTGTTGAGACACGGTCGAACGTCGTTAAAGCCCAGGTCGATGGTCACGAGACCAACGTCGGTCTTATGAAGCTGGAGGAATTGCTCGGCGGCGAGGAGTTGGCGCTGGGGCAGGGTGTAGCAGTGGTCGCCGCTCAGCAGCATCGATTCCACCGTTTCACCGGGGCAACCGACTTGGTGCAGTTGAAGGTCGACGCCGTTGGCTGACAGGTAGTTGACCACGTCGTTGGCGTAACCGGTGTTGGTCCGGTGGCCGTTATGTTTCGGTATTCCGGTGGGTTGGAAACCGAGAGACGCCGACGCGCCGACGTCGAGGTAGAACCCCGACGTCACCGTGGCGCTTGATCCAGCAAAGGGGTGCAGGAGCAGATAGGCGCCCAGTACGGCGGCAACGATGGCGACAATCGTGAGCCGTCGGACAAGCTGAAAGAACACGCGCAAGACCCCGAGGTAGATAAACGGTGAGTCCATTCTGACACACCGAGGCTCAGAGACGGCGTCGCCCGAGCTATTCGAAGCACCCCACCACATCGTGTCGGTGAACGTAGATCGTCGCACGGTAGGTGTTCCACGCAGCGATGATGGATCGTTGTTGTCGCGTGACGTGGCCGCCAGAGCCCGCGAACGACGGCCCGACTTTCGCGCTCGATACGCGATGAAGCGATGAGTAAGTACGATTGCGGGCAATCAGGTGGAGGTGTCGTACGCGACGAGAGAACAGTGCTCGACCAGCGCCCGGGCGGGTCGGGGCTGGGGGGAACGGACGAACGTGGTCGCTACCGCGTGTTCCGGTGCGTTACGTCGCCGTCTTGCTCGGCTCGCTCGCCGCGTGGCAACTCGTCGCCCTGAGCCACGTCTTTCCGAGTTTCGCATTCCCGTCGCCGGCGAGTACCTACGACGCGTTCCTTCAGACACTGCACCACGGCTACCAGGGTTCGACGCTGCTCGACGATCTCTCGGTGAGTCTGGAACGGGTGTCAATCGCGTACGTTGGGGCAGTCGTGATCGGCGTGGTGCTCGGTTTTTCGATGACCCAGAGTCGTGCGGTGTTCACGGTGGTCGACCCTTTTCTGCAGTTTCTGCGCCCAATACCTCCACTGGCGTACATTCCACTCTTCGTCGTGTGGTTCGGGATCGGCGAGATGCCCAAGGTTCTGTTGATCCTGGTCTCAACGGTGCCGGTCATCGTGATCAACACGATGAACGGTGTCCGTTCGACGCCGAACTATCGAATCGAGCTGGCTCGTAATCTCGGGGCCAATCGACGTCAGATTCTTACGCGGGTCATCTTCCCGTCGTCGCTTCCGGACATCTTTACGGGCATGAAGGTAGCGATCGGGGTGGCGTGGAGCACCTTGGTCGCGGCGGAACTCATCGCCGCGAGTCGAGGGCTCGGCTGGTTGATCGAACAGGCTGGCACGGAACTCCAGACCGGAATCGTCGTAACCGGGATCATCCTCATCGGCATCATGGGCTACTTGATGGACGTGGCGATTCGCGTGCTCGAAAAACTGGTGATCCCGTGGCGAGACTTCGTCTAGTGAACGGTCGCGATCATCTCGTGGTTGTTCATGTGAGTTCTCTGTGAGTTCGTGTCTTGACCATCGGCACCTGCAAAAATGCGACAGAGTCTTGGTTGAAAGAGAAAATAGCTTCGAGAGCATGATGCGCTCGTTGGTGAGGGGGAGCGATGCACGTGATTCGCCGAATGACCAGAGTGGTGTCGACGGTGGCGATGGTGGCCGGAATCGCCACCCCGATGGCGGTCGAAGCAGTTCGCGCAACGCCCAGTGCGGCGTCGGTGAACGCCGGTTCGATCGCGATTGGTTACGAGAACAACGGCGCCGATCCGTCCATCATCTCGGTTGCCAACAAGTACTTCCAACGTGAGATGGGACGTGACGTGCGACTGAAGTTGTTCACGTCGGGTCCGGCGGCGCTGACGTCGCTCGCCTCGGGTCAACTTCCCTTCATGTGCGGCCTGGGCATGCCCCCGGTCATCGCCGCGATCGCCCAGGGCGTGCCGCTGCAGGTGGTGTTCAACCAGGAGCGATACACGAAGGACGCGGGGCTCGTCGTCAAGACTTCGAGCGGTATCAAGTCGGTGGCGGGTCTGGCGGGCAAGAGTGTCGGGCTGGTGATCGGTTCGCAGTCGTCGTTCGAACTCGCCACCTACGCCCGTAAGGCGGGGCTGAACCTCTCGTCAGTGAGACTGGTGAACCTGACACCACCTGAACTCCAGAGTGCCTGGGCGACCGGTCGAATTGAGGCCGCGGTGGTCTGGGACCCGGTCTATGACTTCCTCGTCACCCACGGTGGCCGGGTACTCATGGACGACTCGAAACTCCCGGTCACCGCGACGTCGTTCAACATCTGCGTGGCGAACAAGTCATTCGCGTCCAAGCACCCGGCGGTCGCCAGGGCCTTCGTGAAGGCGTTGGGCGACGGCGTGAGCTACCTGCAGAACCATCGGACCGCCGCACTGGGGGTCATGGCCAAGGCCGCGGGTATCTCGGTTGCCACCGCCAAAGTCGAGATCGCTGGTTACCAGATTTATTCGGTATCCGATCAGGCGACCGCCGCGGTCCTAGGAACCTCGTCGGCGACGAGTGCCACGTCCGGCACGGCTCAATCGCTCCTCAACAACTGGCGGGCCCTGTATCGCGCAGGAACGATTACGACCAGGCCACCAAAGTCGGCGGGGCCGTTCGTGAACCCGAATTACGCGAAGTAAGCGTGCTCGGTTGATCCTGCGCGTTGATCAAGTGTCGAAGACCTTCGACGGCGACGACGCGAGACGTTCGACGCACCAGGTCTTCGACGGGTTCTCGCTCGACATCGCCGACGGCGAATTCGTTGCGGTGCTCGGCCCGTCGGGCTGCGGCAAGACGACCCTGCTTCGCATGATCGCGGGTTTCGCGCGACCCGACGCGGGTCGGGTCATCTTTGACGGGAACGACGTCACGGGACCGGCGAGCGACCGCGTCGTGGTCTTCCAGCAGCCCGGGCTGTTCCCGTGGCTCGACGTGCGTCACAACGTAGCCTTCGGTTTGCAGTTGCGCCGACGCCGGATTGATTGGGAGCCGGTCGACGAGATCCTGTCCACCGTCGGGTTAAGCGAGTTCGCCGGGCACGCGCCCTATGAACTATCGGGGGGAATGCAACAACGGGTCGCCCTGGCGCGCTCGCTCGTCATGCGACCAAAGATGTTGCTGATGGACGAGCCGTTCGCGGCGCTTGACGCGCACCTGCGACACGCGATGCAGGTGTTCCTACGCGAACTCTGGTCAGACATTCGAACGACCGTGTTGTTCATCACCCACGACGTTGAGGAGGCGATCGTGTTAGCCGAACGCGTAGTCGTGCTCGGATCGAATCCCGGCCGGATCCTCGGCGAGCTCGACGCGCGCGACGTGCACCCGAGCAGCGCCGACCTCTTGGACAACGCCACCTACCGCCAGTTGCGTCACCGTGCCGTCGAACTCCTCGGTGAGGCTCCGTAGCGAAAGTGTCTGCGCGCCCGTTGGGCGCGGGGCCCGACGTGACTGGCCAACGAGACGCTGGGTGACGACGGTGACCGAGCGTGCTGCGGGGTGTTCGCACTGCGTGCCTCAAACCCCGTCACCCTAAGGAAGAAGTGCGGGTGGGCTCGGCGCGGTCGCCTTGACGTCGATCAAGACCCTCGCGAATCGCCCGACGCCGAAGAAGGACGGTCTGGTTCACGCATCGTGCGAGTGGTCCGTCGCGTCGTTCGGTACCGGGTCTATCGGAGACTCGGTCAAGCAGGTCGATGACGCGTTGTCGCTCGCTCGAGTCATCCGTGGAGGTGGCCGTCGTGATGTGCACCCCTGCGTGAAGCGTCCGCACTTCGCCAGTCAGATGGTCGTGGAGAACCCGCGACGGTCGGTTACTAGGGCGCCGTTAATCTGAAGACGGAGAAGGCGGTGAGAGATGTCCGGTGAGTATCGGTACGTACTGGTGCAACGCGATGGGCCGGTGGCAACTATTTGGCTCAATCATCCCGACCGGCTGAACGTGCTGTCTCGCCAGATGATGCTCGAACTCACCGCTGCCTTTCGCGACGTCGGTGACAGCGACGCGACCGGCGTCATTCTCGCGGCCAAGGGCCGGCTCTTCAGCGCGGGTCACGATTTCGCGGAAATGGCGAACGCGCCACTCGAAGACGTGCGGTCGCTCTTTGCGACGTGCACGACGATGATGACGTCGATGCAGAGTATGCCCCAGCCCGTAATCGCGCGCGTGCACGCGTTGGCCACGGGGGCGGGTTGTCAGTTGGTCGCTTCGGCCGATCTCGCGGTCGCGGCCGAGGAGGCGGCGTTCGCGACCCCTGGAGGCAAGGGCGGACTGTTCTGTACGACGCCGCTCGTCGCCGTTGGGCGTTTGATCGGACGTCGACGGGCTCTGGAGATGGGAATGAGCGGCGACGCGATCGACGCTCGCACCGCCGCCGAGTGGGGACTCGTGAACGACGTCGTCCCACTCAGCGAGTTGGATCGGGCCGTCGACGCACTCGTGCGTCGCGTCACGCGGGGCAGTATCGAGTCCAAGGCGATTGGCAAGCGGGCCTTCTACGCGCAGATGGAGCTCGACCAAACTGGGGCGTACGCGCTCGCGACGGAGGTGATGGCGAACGGCGCACTCATCGCTGACGCGCAGGAGAGTATCGCGGCCTTTATCGAGAAGCGACAACCGAGGTGGCGAACCGAAGCGCGCTGACCGCCATGACCCCGCGGGTTCAAGGCACCGCGACGCGGCCGAACTCAGCCGAGGTGCTGAGCGAGCGTGGTGACCCAGGCCAATCGGTCGAGGACGAGCAGGATTCCGAGAATCCCGAGCACCACTGCACTGACGATCGTGACGGCACTCCCGTGACGTTTTAACCAGGTCATTGGTCGCTGCAAGCGATCGAAGAAGACGGCCACGGCGAGAAAGGGCGCACCCAAGCCGAGCGAGTAGACCGACAGCAAGATCGCGGCGGATCCGGTGTGCCCCTGCTGGGCGGAGAGGGCCAGCACGGAGGCGAGGATCGGACCGACGCACGGGGTCCACCCGAAGGCGAATGCCGCCCCGGCCACGGGAGCGGCGAAGGGACCCAGGCGCGCGAGCTTGGGGTGGGGACGCCACTCTCGGTACAACGAGGGTGTGCGCAGCACGACCGTGCCAGCGAGGAAGAGTGCCATGGCCTCAATGAGGACTCCGGCGAGTCTCGTCAAGAGCCCCTGTTGATGGATGACGGCCCGGCCGATCGCGCTCGCCGAGAGACCGAGGACGACAAAGACGGTGCCGAATCCGACGATGAAGAGCACGGTGTCGCGCGTGAGTCTTCCGAGGCGTCGGCGTGTGGCGACCACGGTGGAGCCGGTTGCGTCGGCGGGCAGCGCCACGTCGAGCCCGCCGACGATCGCGAGGTAGGCCGGTACGAGTGGCAGCACGCAGGGCGAGGCGAAGGAGGCGACGCCGCCGGCGAAGGCCGCGACGAGACTGACCCCGGTGACGCTCATTGATTACAGGGGGGCCGACACGCCGTAGAGCGTCTTTAACTGCGCGGCCAGCGAGCTGGCGTCGTAGCCTCCGATGTGGGTTGTGATCAGCTGGCCGTTCGCGTTGTAGAACGCGGTCATGGGTAGCGACGTGCTGCCGCCGAGGCTTTGGTAGAGCCCGTCGCCCTGGGAACCACCGACGTCGCTGAGCACGGCCGTGGTGTCCTCGAAGAGGTTGTACTGGTTTGCGAACGATTGGCCGTTACCGGTCTCCAGGGCGTTCACTTCGACCACGTTCACCTTCCCGCGCAACGCGACCGCATCGTGGGCGAACACGGGTAGTTCCGAGGCGCACACCTGACACCACGACGCGAAGAAGTTGACGACGGTTGGGTGGCCCTTCAGCGACGCGAGGGTGACCTTCGGGCCTCCACCCAAGGTTGGCAGTGACCAGTTGTTCGAGGTGGTCCTATAGCCGTTGGACGAGGAGTGTCCGACGAACGCGAGCGTGATGGTCGCCACGAGGGCCAGGGCGGCGGCGACACTGTAGATAGTCGTCCGACGCTGGCGTCGTTGGCGCTGGGTCCGGCGAGGCTTGCGCGCGGTCGACGTTCGTGACTTCGCGGACGTCGTGGTGGGCCGTGTGGCCGGCCCACCCTTGGCGTAGTGCGACGGGCGATTCTTTGACACCGATGTACCTCGTTCAGTGATGGCGTGACTCGGGCGGTCGTGCGATGGTCGCTTCGATGATGCCATGTTCGGGGACGTACACCGATCGGGCACTCGGTGGTGCGTTCTCGAGACGTGCGTCGAGCGACACGGTGTCGGTCCAAAAGTTCCGAACCCCCATACGCGACACGGCTCGTGCGCGTGTGCACAGATTCTCAACTATTTCGCGCGACGAAATGGGCTAACAATCTCGATGTTTTCTACATTGTTGGTGGTGAATCGAACGCCGTGACCGCCGTGTCGAGGAATTGCGTTCAGCGCCGGTGCAGGGCGTTGGCGGTGTCGGGAACGGATCGGGTCATCGAGACGACGCCGACCGCGACGATGACGAACGCGCCCGCGGCGAGCGTGATCGTGGCGGACGAGGTCACCAGCCGTTCGTGATAGAGCACCACGCCGAGCACGATCGATGCGAGTGGATCAACGATCACGATGATCGGTTGGGAGATCTTGAGCGGTCCAACGTGTAACGCCGCTTGTTCGCTCAGCAGTCCGACGATGCCGCAGCTAACGAGGGCGTACAGGGGCCAGGACGTGAAGACCGCCGAGATCCCGCCGGCCGCGAGCACGTCGGCGGCTGCTTTGATGAACGTGGCCTCGAGTGCCCACAGCAGCGCGGTCGCGCCGGCGTAGGCGCCGGCGCGACGCGCGGGTGAGCCGCGACGCGCGGTCACAACGGCGAGTACCACGAACAACGCCACCACGACACTCGGCCACGTCCAATCGCTGAGCGTCGGTTGCAGTGCACTGACCCGTGGATTGACCGCGACGAGGAAGGCGGCGAGGGCCACGGTGGTCACGCCCGCCGAAATCCACGCCGCTCGTCGCAGCGACTGGTGCAACCACAGGCGTCGCACCACGAGTGCGAGAACGAGTTCACTCACGAGCAGGGGTTGGACGAGCGACAACGGGCCGAAGTGCAGGGCGACGGCCTGGAAGACGAGGGACGCGCCCATGCCGATCCAACCAAGAAGCCAGAGCGGGTGATGAACCAGATAGACGAAGAGTGCCCAGCCGCGGTGCGATTGGTCGCCGCTCACACTCGCCGCGTGTTGCGTTGCGAGCGCCAGCGCGTTGGCTAGTGCGGTGGCGAGTGCGAAACCAACCGCGAGCGTACTGGACATCAACGCACCGCTGCGACGACGGTCGTCGGGGGGCGACGCGGCGGACGGATCACGACATCAACTTACGGCGCTTTGGTCGCGACTGGTGACTTTGGTCCCTGGGTGCGACGTGACGAGGTGGCTAGCCTCCGGGCGACGGGGGAGGTTGCGCGTGTCGCACACGGGGTGGTTGTCGCGCCAGCGGAGGGGTCGGGCTCCTTCTGCTTCGCGAGGCGTGACCTTGGCCGTTTTGAGTCTGAGCGTGTTGATCATCAACCTCGACGGGACGATTCTCAACGTGGCCCTACCGAGCATCGTGCGCGACCTTCACGCCACGTCCACGCAACTGCAGTGGGTGGTCGACGCCTACATCATCGTGCTCGCGGGACTGCTGTTGATCGCTGGCTCGCTCGGGGACCACTGGGGTCGCAAACGGGTGTTTCTAATCGGGTTGTTGATCTTCGCCGTCGGTTCGGCCCTGTCGGCATTCTCGTCGACCACTGGTTCACTCATCGCCGCTCGTGCGTTCATGGGTGTCGGCGGAGCGGCGGTCATGCCCTCGACGCTCTCTATCCTCACCAACGTCTTTGACGAGCCGCACGATCGGGCGCGCGCGATCGGCCTGTGGTCGGGGACCAATGGACTCGGTCTCGCTCTGGGACCGCTCATCGGCGGTTGGCTCCTCGCGCACTACTGGTGGGGATCGGTGTTCTTGATCAATGTTCCGATCGCGATCGTCACCGGCGTGACGGCAGTGGTGGCGGTGCCTGACTCAAAGAACGCGGCGGCGGCGCCCCCCGACGTTCTCGGTGCCGTACTGTCCCTAATCGGGGTGTCCTCGTTACTCTGGGGGATCATTGAAGCACCGTCGAGGGGCTGGACGTCACCGGCGATCCTCGCCGCGATTTTCGGGGCGGCTCTCGTGGTCGCCGTGCTGCTTTGGTGGGAGTCGCGGTCCGAGCACCCGCTCGTCGAGCTGGCCTTCTTTCGTAAGCGACGTTTCTCGGTTGCGATGGGGGGCCTCGC
>JAJXTB010000132.1 GCA_021784205.1 Actinomycetes bacterium | reverse complement strand
TTCATCGAGGGATTCGTGGCTGCTTCACTCTTGTTTTGCATCGGACCACTCGCCATCCTTGGCGCGCTGAGCGATGGACTCGGTCACGGGATCAGCCAGCTCGTGCTGAAGTCGGCCCTGGACCTTTTCGCGGCGATCGCCTTCTCGGCCACACTCGGCTGGGGCGTCGCGGTCTCGGCACTGCCCGTGGGCATCTTCCAAGGCTTCGTCACCGTGCTGGGCGTGCTCGCCGGCTCGTTCCTGCCAGCCTCGATGATCGCCGCCATCACCGCCACCGGTGGCGTCTTGTTGCTCGGCATCGGCATGCGCCTCTTGCAGATCAAGTCAGTGCCGGTCGCCGACCTCTTGCCGTCACTCGTCGTGGCACCGATCATCGTGGGAGCGATCAGCGCGTTTCACGGCTAGGTGGCGTCGAGTCTTGCCGGCCCCGTCGTCTTCGCCGATGGCCACGCTCGCATTCAGGTCGCTCGGACGATGACGATTCGTCCGATGCCAACCCGCGCGTCGATCACGAGGTGTGGCGCCCGCGACAGCGACGCCGGCCGTACCACCGGGAGCGCGGAGAACGCTGAACCGTCGGGTGACCCCAGCAGTTCGACCGGCCCTAGTCCCACGTGCGTCGTGATCGAGACGACGGCGTTCGCTGGCACGTCGATCCAAACTGATCCGATGGCCGCCGACACGTCGATCGTGTAACCCTTCGATGGGAACCTGACGGATTGCAGGTCGACCGTCGTCGTTCCGAACTCGGTCGTGTACTGGTGCTGGACGTCGCTCAGTGACGTGGGCCGCCAGCTGTGCGCGCCGTTGCCACCCGATAGGGGGACGCCCGTCGAGGCGACGAATCCCATGACGGCGCCAATGAACACGATGAGCACGCTGAGTGCGGCGAGGAACGCGACGGCGACGACCCGGCCCAACGTGATCCGCAGCGCCGGTGTACGCAAGGCGACAATCGCGAGCGCGACCAAGAAGACCAGCCAGAACAGGGCAAGACTTGGCCCACCGTGCGCGGCCAGCCCGCCGCGCGCGAAGGCGGCGACCAGTGCGGCGATGGCTACGACGGCTCCGAACATGAGAACGACCGCTAAACGACGCGACCGCGACGCCGGTGGCCGAGTTCGCGCCACGACCCCTTCCTCCTCTGCTCGAGGCACGAAGACCCAGAGGGCAAGGTAGAGCGCGACGCCTAGCCCCCAGAAGAGCGCGAGAAGGACGAACAGCACGCGAAAGATGTTGGCGTCGATGTCGAAACGATTGGCGAGGCCGCGCGCGACACCGGCGATCACCTTGCCGTCGTAGCTGCGACGGAACTGACGCGGCGATTCGCGGACGGTGTCGGACGAGATCGAATCGTCGGACTGGCTCATCGGGTTGGGTGTCTCGGACATGACCTCACGGTACGCCGAGGCCCGCGCCCTCGTCATCAGGGACAACCCTGAGCTGGTCAGGCGGCCTCCGGGTTGTCCCGTAGCGCTCGCGAGACCCAGGGGTGTAATGCTGGAGTCGCAACCGGCGAGGACGACACGATGACGACCACTACCCACTTGCAGCACGTTCGACTCGGGGTGCCCCAGCATCCGCTTCGACGCAACGTTCCCGAGGCGACGCTCGGTGGCGTCTGCGCGGGGATCGCGTGTCGACTGGGCATTCGTACCACGTACGTTCGCCTGGCCACGGCGCTGGCGAGCCTCGTCTTCGGCGTCGGCCTCGTCGTCTACATGATCATGTGGCTCGCGATATGCCGAGATGGCGAAGACCAGCCGATCGCCCGCCGACTCGAAGGGCAGCGACGCACCTCGACCGTCGTACTGTGGCTGCTCGCCGCGGTCCTCGCGATCCTGATCCTGATCACACGGCTCGGCCTCGCCTTATTGAGTCCCTACGCGTGGTCGGTCCTGCTCAGTCTCGTGTTCCTCGTCGTGATCTGGCGCGGGTCATCTGCCAATGAGCGGGCCCACCTCGAGGACTTCGCCCAAGCGCTCCCCGTGCTCGGCGTCGCCTCCATGCGTGGATGGCGAGCGATCGCCTGGCGACTGATACCCGCGGCGGTCCTCATCGTGGTCGGACTGCAGATCCTCCAACAGGTCGGCGGGGTCTGGGGCGCCGCCGTCCCCGCCCTCATCGGCGGCGTCGCACTCATCGTCGGCGTGCTCGTCCTGCTCGCCCCGTGGTGGCTCCAAACGGTTCGCGACCTGTCCAGGGAGCGACGCGTGCGCGTGCGCGCCGAGGAGCGGGCCGCACTCGTGGCCCACGTCCATGATTCGGTACTACAGACGCTCACCTTGATCGAGCGCTCAGCCGCGGATCCTGCGGCCGTGCGACGGCTCGCCCGCGCCCAAGAGCGTGAACTGCGCACCTGGTTGTTCGCCCCGGACCAGGTCGGAGCGACGACGCCGACGGACGAAACCTTCGCGACCCAACTCCGTTCGATCCAGCACGATGTCGAACGCGACTACGGCGTGCGCATCGAGCTGGTCGTCGTCGGCGATGCACCGATCGATGAGCGGATCAGCGGGCTGCTGGCGGCGACGCGCGAGGCGGCGATCAACGCCGCGAAGTGGTCCGGCGACGATCACTTCAGCATCTACGGCGAAGTCGAGCCCGCCGCGATTTCGGTCTACGTTCGCGACACCGGCGTCGGGTTTGATCCCGCCACTGTTCCCGATGACCGCCAAGGTCTCGCCCTCTCCATCCGTGCACGAGTGGAGCAGATCGGTGGCTCGAGTAGCGTTCGAACGAAAGTCGGCGCAGGTACCGACGTGGCACTCACGATTACGCGGGAGGTCGCCGAGTAATGAGTCGACCGCGCGTCTTTCTCGTTGACGACCACGAGCTCATCCGCTCGGGCATCAAGGCCGAGATCGCCGACGCGGTCGACATCGTCGGCGACGCTGACGAAGTCGTCGCGGCCACCGAGATGATCATTGAGCGACGACCCGACGTCGTGCTGCTCGACGTGCACATGCCCGACGGAGGCGGCCTGCGGGTGCTTCGCGACGTTCGCGCATCCTGCACCGACGTGCGCTTCCTCGCGCTGTCGGTCTCGGACGCGGCCGAAGACGTCATCGCCGTCGTGCAAGCGGGAGCGAGCGGGTATGTCACCAAGAACATCTCGGGCGCCGATCTGATCGAGGCCATCGAGCGGATTCGTGCCGGCGACGCGGTCTTTTCACCAATGCTGGCCGGCTTCGTACTCGAGGCATTCGCCAGCGGCACGACGAGCTCCGCCGCGTCTAGCACCGGCGACCCGGACTTGGATCAATTGACCGCACGCGAGCGTCAGGTGCTGCGACTCATCGCACGGGGTTACACCTACAAAGAGGCCGGCGTCGAACTGGGCATCTCATCGCGCACCGTGGAGACGCACGTCTCCTCGGTCCTGCATAAGCTCCAGTTGTCGAACCGGCACCAACTCTCAAACTGGGCGAACGAGCGTCGATTGACGTGACCGCAAAGCCGCGGTTCGCGATCTAGGGCGCTGCAACGCTATGTCTGCGAGCCGTGTCGGCCCGCCGTTCGCTCAGATGGCGCGAACGTTGAGGGCCTCTTCGCCCTTGCGACCGGGCGCAACGTCGAACTCGACCTGCTGACCCTCTTCGAGACTCCGGTAACCGTCGCCCTGGATGTTGGAGAAATGCACGAAGACGTCATCACCCTGCTCACGCGAGATGAATCCGAATCCCTTTTCTGCGTTGAAAAACTTCACGGTACCGTTTGCCACGATCACTCAATTCTCAAAGCGACGGGCCAACCATTTCGGCCCGCTCGCTCCTTGAAGTGTACTCACCCGCGCGATCCGCACCGACACGGCTCCGTCGCGACCCGCCGGGCGCGACGAAGCGGCCGAACCACCGGGGTTTTACGAGGTCACGCGATGTTCACTATTGGACTAGACCCAAAGGCGGTGACGTCAATGCATTCGCGTGTTCGCACCCAATTCCCGTGGGCTGCACCGCGACGTGTATCGCTGACCCCTTGAAACCGCCGTCCAGTTTTCGCCCGTCATCGACAACGTGGAACTCAACGCGTACATCTGGCCGGACTCGTTTACGCCCCAGCGATGCGTACCAGGCTGCCCGAGGGGTCTCGGAACGCGAAGTCGCGCACACCTCTCGACTCCGGGTCTGCCGGTCCGCGTGGCCGGTCCGTCGCACGGCGTCACGGGCGGCATACGCCGCGCCATGGGAAATTGCGTGTCCGGGATCGGAAGGCGGCACCGCCTCGACTCCCGTAGGTTACATGTCGTGAATGACGTCGAGGAGTTCCGCTGGATCGCAATCATCAATCGCGATCGCTCGGTCGCCGGCACGTTCGTCTATGGCGTGACATCGACGGGTATCTACTGCCGCAGCGGATGTCCGTCGCGCCGGCCCCTGCGACGCAACGTCGTGTTCTTCGCGACGCCCGCCGGGGCCGCCGAGGCCGGGTTCCGTCCCTGCCAGCGGTGTCGCCCCGAACTTGTGGTTGCGCCCGATCCCGGCGTTGACGCCGTCGTCGAGCTCTGCCGACGACTGGAGGACTCGAGGGAGCCCGTGGACGTCGCCACGTTCGCCGCCGACCGCGGCTACAGCGAGCGTCACCTGCGGCGTCGATTCACCCAACTGATTGGCGTTCCGGTCGCCACCTACGCGCGGATCGCGCGCGATCAGCACGTGCGTCGATCACTGCGGTCCCGGGTGCCCGTGACGCAGGCCATCGTGGATGCCGGCTACGGCTCGAGTCGTGCCTTCTACGAGCACGGTGCGGCTCGCTTGGGCATGCCGCCGAGTCGATACCGCGACGGTGCCCGCGGTGAGCAAGTCACGTTCACGTCACTGGACACCCCGTTGGGCACGGTGGTCGTAGCAGCCACGTCCCGAGGCGTCTGCGCCGTGCGGATCGGTGATGATGAAACCACGCTCGTCGACGAACTTCGCCACGAATTCCCGCTCGCCTCGTTGGTCCGTGGCGACGAGGAACTCGAGGAAGTGGCCCACGTGCTCGCCGGCGCCGTGCGCGGCGAAGCCGACGCCTCACGGCTGCCCATTGACCTGGAGGGTACCGCGTTCCAGATGCGAGTATGGGATGTGCTTCGCCACGTCCCCCTCGGCCAGACGCTCACGTACTCGCAGTTGGCCGAGCGCACTGGAACGCCACGAGCAGTACGAGCCGTGGCATCGGCGTGCGCGGCTAATCCGGCCGCGCTCGTCGTGCCGTGTCACCGGATCATCCGGCGTGACGGAACCCTCGGCGGCTATCGCTGGGGACTCGACACTAAGGCGGCGCTGCTCGAGAACGAGCGCGCCACCGTTGCGGGGGTGCGGCCGTGACGATGGCGAAGCCGAAGCCTCGCACCCTGGGCTGGCAGGTGAGCTTCGTGCTCCTGGGCGCCATCTGGGGCTGTTCGTTCTGGTGGATCAAGCTCGGTCTGCGGGCGATGTCGCCGGTGGACGTCGCACTCGTTCGACTGGCCGCGGGCGCCGTCACCCTGCTCACCCTGACCGCTATTACGCGCACGCCACTGGCGCGACGGCTCAGTACGTGGGGGCACCTCTTCGTGCTCGCGCTGCTCTTGAACAGCGTGCCCTTTACGCTCTTCTCCTACAGCGAGACGCACATCTCGGCGGTCTTGGCTGGACTCATCAACGCCTGTACGCCCTTGTCGACCCTTATCGTGGCGCTCTTCATTCTTCGCCAGGAACCCGTCCGTCCAACGGTGATGGGCGGGCTCGCGATTGGACTCGTGGGCGTCTTGGTCGTCATCGGCGTGTGGAACGGATTCGGCGCCGGCCAGCGCCTCGGTATCATCGCGTGTCTCGGCGCCGTCGTTTGCTACGGCTTCGGGTTCACCTACGCCCGACGGCACCTCGCGGGACTGCCTGACAATCCGATTGCGCTCGCGACCGGCCAGATCGTGTGCGGGACGCTACAAATGGTGCCCTTC
>JAJXTB010000025.1:23093-25053 GCA_021784205.1 Actinomycetes bacterium | reverse complement strand
GTGAAGTTGACGGCGTCGGCGTTGCGGCGCATCCGCCGGCCCCCCGACAGCCACGTGATGGTCACCGTGTCGTCGGTCAGCGCGGCGACGAGGTCGCCGTCGGCGCTGAGGTCGCGCAGGTCATCGAGTATCACCCGGCTCGCGCGGCCCAGCCGGGACTCCGCGAACTGGGCGGTCGCCACCCCGGGCTCGACCATCGGCGCGAGTGCGAGGTCCACCGACACCGCCTGGGCCGATCGCTGCCAGGACGCGAACACCTCGGGGCGCGCCGCGCTCGTCGAGCCGTGCGACTGCACGGCGTAGCGCCAGAGTGCCTCGGCATCGCCGCGCCGCTCCTTTAACTCCCGATTCACGTCCCCCCAGACCCCGGCGGCCAGGTCCGCCTGATGCGAACGATACCGTGGCGACGGCACCGGCGCGGTGGCGCTAACCGCCAACCTTTTCCCAACCTGGTCGCCCCTACCATTCGCCCGTTGCGAGACACGCAACGCAGGTTCGGCGCTCGCGCCAGCAAGGAAATTGGGGGGATCATGCTCTACGACGTTCCCGGCTCCGCCGGCAGTCCAGTCACCGTACAGCCCGCGTACGACAACTTCATTGGCGGTCGCTGGGTACCACCCGTTGACGGCAAGTACTTCGACAACGTCACGCCGATAACGGGTCAGGTCTTCACCAAGATCGCCCGCTCCAACGCCAAGGACGTCGAGCTCGCACTCGACGCGGCCCACGCGGCGAAGGACGCCTGGGGCGCGACGAGCCCGGCCGAACGCTCGCTCGTGCTCCTTCGCATCGCCGACCGCATGGAAGCCAACCTCGAGGCCATCGCGATCGCCGAGTGTTACGAGAACGGCAAGCCCATCCGCGAGACCCTCGCCGCCGACATCCCCCTCGCGATCGACCACTTCCGGTACTTCGCGGGCGCCCTGCGGGCCCAGGAGGGTTCGATCGGGGTCATCGACGACACCACGGTCGCCTACCACTTCCACGAGCCGCTCGGGGTCGTCGGCCAGATCATCCCCTGGAACTTCCCGATCCTGATGGCCGCTTGGAAGGTCGCCCCGGCGCTCGCCGCCGGCAACTGCGTCGTGCTCAAGCCCGCCGAGCAGACGCCCTGGTCGATCCTGAAGGTCGTCGAGCTCATCGCGGACCTGCTGCCCCCGGGCGTGCTCAACGTGGTGAACGGCTTCGGTGTCGAGGCGGGCAAGCCCCTCGCCTCCTCGCCACGCATCGGCAAAGTCGCCTTCACCGGCGAGACGACGACCGGTCGGCTGATCATGCAGTACGCCTCGGAGAACATCATCCCGGTCACCCTCGAGCTCGGCGGCAAGAGCCCGAACATCTTCTTCCCCGACGTCATGGCGGCCGACGACGACTTCCTCGACAAGGCGATCGAGGGGCTCGTGCTGTTCGCCCTCAACCAGGGCGAGGTCTGCACCTGCCCGTCGCGGGCGCTCATCCACGAGTCGATCTACGACGAGTTCATGGCCCGCTGCATCGCCCGAGTGAACGCCATCAAGCTCGGCAACCCACTGGACACCGACACGATGGTCGGCGCCCAGGCGTCCAACGACCAGCTCGAGAAGATCCTCTCCTACCTCGACATCGGCCGCAGCGAGGGCGCCGAGGTGCTCGTCGGCGGTAGCCAGCGCCAGGTCGAGGGCTGTGACGGCGGGTACTACGTCGAGCCGACGATCTTCAAGGGCCACAACTCGATGCGCATCTTCCAAGAGGAGATCTTCGGGCCGGTGCTCTCGGCCACGACCTTCGCCTCGACCGAGGAGGCGGTCGCCATCGCCAACGACACCCTCTACGGGCTGGGCGCCGGACTGTGGACCCGCGACGTCAACACGGCCTACACCGTGGGCCGCGCGATCAAGGCGGGACGGGTGTGGACCAACTGCTACCACCTCTACCCCGCCCACGCCGCCTTCGGCGGCTACAAGGGCTCGGGGATCGGCCG
>JAJXTB010000025.1:0-22993 GCA_021784205.1 Actinomycetes bacterium | reverse complement strand
CCCGCGACGTCAACACGGCCTACACCGTGGGCCGCGCGATCAAGGCGGGACGGGTGTGGACCAACTGCTACCACCTCTACCCCGCCCACGCCGCCTTCGGCGGCTACAAGGGCTCGGGGATCGGCCGCGAGACGCACCTGATGATGCTCGACCACTACCAGCAGACAAAGAACCTGCTGGTCAGCTACTCGCCCCACAAGTTAGGGTTCTTCTAATCATGAGCGAACTTCGTCGCGTCGACATCACCGATGAGGCGGCGGCACTCGTCGCCCGACTGGTGCAAGAGCACGGTCCATTGCTCTTCCACCAGTCGGGGGGCTGCTGTGACGGGTCGAGCCCGATGTGCTACCCCCGTGGTGAGTTCCGCATCGGCCAGCGCGACGTCTACCTCGGCGAGGTCGTGGGCACACCGTTCTACATGGGTGCTGACCAGTTCGAGTACTGGTCCCACACGCACCTGTTGGTCGACGTCGTGGCGGGCCGCGGCGGCGGCTTCTCGCTCGAGGCACCCGAGGGCGTGCGCTTTCTCATTCGCTCGTCGGTCTTCACCGACGACGAGATGGCCGAGCTCGGTCCCGTCGAAGTCGGCGACCACCACTCCGCGTAGCGCCGCGACGGCACCCCGCGCTCCCGGGACGCGGGCGGCCACTGCTACGCTGCGCCTCGTGCGCTTCTCCGACGAGCACGAAGCCTTCCGAGCGACGGTTCGCGCCGTCGTCGATCACGAGATCAACCCCCACGTCGACGAGTGGGAACAACGCGGCGCCTTCCCCGCCCACGAACTCTTCCCCACGCTCGCGTCCTACGGGCTCCTCGGCCTCGAGTACGACCCGGCCTACGGCGGCGAGGGGGCGAGCCCGCTCTTCTCGCTCATCGCCGGTGAGGAGTACGGCCGCATCGCCGCGGCCGGCGTCGCCATGGCGATCGGCGTGCAGACGAGCATGGCCACGCCCGCCCTGGCCCAGTACGGCACCCACGAGTTGAAGCAGCAGTTCCTCGCCCCCGCGATCGCCGGCACGGCGGTCGCGGCGATCGCGGTGACCGAGCCCGACGCCGGCAGCGACGTCGCAGCGATCACCACCCGGGCCGTGCGCGACGGCGATGACTGGGTCATCACGGGGCGCAAGCTCTACATCACCAACGGCGCCCAGGCCGACTGGGTCTGCCTACTCGCGCGCACGTCGGGCGATCACGGCTACCGCGGGATGTCCCAGATCATCGTGCCGACGTCGACCCCGGGGTTCAGCGTCGCGCGCACGCTCGACAAGTTGGGCAATCGCTCCTCGGACACCGCCGAGCTCGTCCTTGACGACGTGCGGGTGCCAGTGGACTACACGATCGGCGAAGCGGACCGGGGCTTCGAGCAGCAGATGCGCCAGTTCGTGCTCGAACGCATGAGCGCTGCCTACTCGATCGCCGGGCAATGCCGCTACGCCCTCGATCGGACCCGCGACTACCTGCTCGAGCGCCGGACCTTCGGCGAGCCGCTGGCCTCGCGCCAGTACGTCGCGTACCGGCTCACCGAGCTCTCGGCGCGCGTCGACCTGCTGCGCAGCCACAACCTGCAGTGCGCCAGCGACCTGAGCAACGGCGAGGACATCACCCGCATGGCGACGGTCGCCAAGCTGACCGCCGGACGGCTCGCGCGCGACGTCGCCGACCTGTGCCTGCAGTTCCACGGCGGCATGGGCTACATGGAGGAGAACTGGACGGCTCGGTTCTTTCGCGACATGCGCCTCTCGTCGATCGGTGGCGGTGCGGACGAGGTGATGCTGAAGGTGCTCGCCCGGCTCGACGGCTACCCCATGTAACTGCCTTCGACCTCGAAAGGACGTGGCATGAAACCAGACCTCTCGGGACTCGATCCCCTCGACGTGAACCTCGCCACGCGAACCTGCGTCGGCGACGCGATCGGCCGCTCGGCGGCCATGTTCCCTGAACGCGTCGCGATAGCTGATCGCGGCGAGGCGATCACCTACCGTCACCTCGACGACACGGCCGAGGCACTCGCGAGGTCGCTGCACCGGATCGTCGGCGAGCGCCAGACCCCGGTGACGATGCTGATGGGCAACTCGTGGCGATTCTTTGCGACCTACTTCGCCTGCGCCAAAGCGGCCCTCGTCGCGATGCCGGTGAACGTCACGCTCGCACCCGCGGACATCGAGTGGATCATCGCCGACGCCGCGTCGCCCGTCGTCGTCGTGGACGCGGCCTTCGCGCCGATCCTCGAGGGCCTGCTCGCCCGCCTCGAGACGGTAACGACGGTGATCGTCGTGGGCGACGCGCCACTGGCGAGCGACCACGCCGCGGTCGTGCGCTTCGAGGACCTCACCACGGGCGCCGGCGCGGCGCTCGCCGTACTCGTCGAGGACCGCGACACGATCCAGTGCCTCTACACGTCGGGCACGACCTCGCGTCCCAAGGGCGTACTCGTCAGCCACCTGAGCGTGCTCGTCGCGAGCCTCACCAACGCCCTGGTGATGGAACACCGGTGGGGGTCCGAGCCATCGGTCCTGCTCAACGTCCTGCCGCTCTTTCACACCACCGCCCTCAACACGCTCTGCATGCCGGTGCTGGTCACCGGGGGCACCGTCGTCCTCGTCGGACCCTTCGATCCCGGCGTCGTCCTCGACAATGTCGAGGCGCACCGGGTGACGCACATGATGCTGCTGCCCATGATGTGGGCCGCTATCGTCGCCGAGCAGTCGAGCGCGCCGCGCGACGTTACCTCGGTGCGCCGCGCCGTCTACGCGATGGCGCCGATGAGCCGCGAGCTCTTGGCACGGGTGGACGACGCCTTCGCCAACGCCGCGGTCATCCTGGGATCGGGACAGACCGAGGTGGTCCCCGCCACGGTCATGCAGTGGCCCGAGCACCAACGCACCGCGCCCGAGTCGTGGGGGCCGTCGGTCCCGACCGTGCGCACCGATTGCCTCGACCTCGACGGGCACACGGTGCCCGTGGGCGAGACCGGCGAGATCGCCTACCGCGGCCCGCACGTGGCGAGTGGCTACTGGAACAACCGCGACGCCAACACGGCGGCCTTCGCCCACGGCTGGTTCCACAGCGGCGACATCGGCCACCTCGACGAGCACGGCGTCGTCTGGTTCACCGACCGGCTGAAGGACATCATCAAGTCTGGCGGCGAGAACGTCTCGTCAGTCGACGTCGAGCGCGTCGTGAGCAGCGCCCCCGGGGTCCTCGAGAGCGTCATCGTGGGCGTCGCCGACGAGTACTGGGGCGAGGCCGTGTGGGCGGTCGTGGTGCCCGACGGCTCGCTCGACCCCGCGGCGATCCCCGAGTCGGTCATCGCCTACGCGAAGGCCCACCTCGCCGGGTTCCAGGTGCCCAAGCGCGTGCTCGTCGCCGATCGGCTGCCCAAGACCGCGACGGGCAAGACCCGCAAGCACGAAGTGCGCGACTGGGTCGCCAAGTCCACCCCCAACGAGCCCGCCTAACTCGCGGTCGTCCCCGGTAGATTGCCACTAGGACAGGAGGCGTCGTGAAGGCTCGCACGGTCAGTGTCGCCGCGGTTCAGATGAACTCGGGCTCGGACCCCGACCACAACCTGGAATCCGCGATCGCTCTGATCGAGCTCGCCGCCGACGAGGGCGCGACCTACGTCCAGTTGCCCGAGTACTTCAACTACCTCGGACCGGCGCGACGCTACGGCGAGGTGGCCGAGTCGATTCCCGGCCCCACGACCAAGCGCATGGCCGCGGTGGCCAAGCGCCGGCGGATCCACCTGCACCTGGGCAGCATGCTCGAGCGGCGCGAGGGCGACCGGCCCTTCAACACGAGTGTCCTGATCGACGCGGCGGGATCGATTGTCGCGACCTACCGCAAGACCCACCTCTTTGACGTCGACGTCCCCGGCGCGGTCACCCATCGCGAGTCCGACGACCTCAGCGCGGGCGAGGAGCTGGTGGTCGCCCGGCTGAAACGATTCAGCGTTGGACTCTCGGTCTGCTTCGACGTTCGATTCCCCGAGCTCTACCAGGAGCTCGCCGCCAACGGGGCCGACGTGCTCGCGGTGCCGGCCGCCTTCAACGCGAGCACCGGCCAGAGCCACTGGCACGTGCTCGTGCGCTCGCGCGCGATCGAAAACCACGCCTTCGTCGTCGCCGCGACCCAGGCCGGCGTGACGGCCGAGGGCATCGCGACCTTCGGCCACGCCCTGATCGTCGACCCGTGGGGGGTCATCCTCGCCGAGTCGTCGGGCAGCGAGCCCCAGGTCATCACCGCCACGCTCGACCTCGACGAGGTGCTGCGTCGGCGCGCCCAGATCGCGGTCACGCGCTTCCGGCGCCCCGCGCTCTACCGCCGACCGGTTCGGGTGATCGGCGCCTAGCGTTACCTCGAAGTAACGGTCTTCGGACTCCAAAGGCGTTGCGACGCGCGACCTAGCATGGACTGCGGTGCCCTCGGGCGCATCCCGGCACCGCACAATGAACCTGCGAGAAAGCCGTGAACCCCCCATGAGCATGCCCAGCGCCTCCTACTCGATCACCATGCGCGTCATCTTGGACGCGGCATCGACGATTCCCGATATCGCCACCGCCGTCGCCGACGCCGGCGGCCTCGTCACCGCGCTCGACGTGGTCGAGCCCATCGACGGCCACATGGTCGTCGACGTGACCTGCAACGCGAGCAACGAGGACCACGCGTCGGTCCTCGGCCAGGTCGTCGAGGCCGTCGCGGGCGCGAAGGTCCACGCGATCAGCGACCGCACGTTCCTCATGCACCTCGGCGGCACGATCGAGGTCAAGCCCAAGATCGCGCTCAAGACCCGCGACGACCTGTCGATGGCCTACACCCCGGGCGTGGCGCGGATCTCCAACGCGATCGCCAAGGACAAGTCCCTCGCGCGCAACCTCACGATCAAGCGCAACACCGTCGCCGTGGTCACCGACGGCTCGGCGGTACTCGGCCTGGGCAACATCGGACCCGAGGCGGCCCTGCCCGTGATGGAGGGCAAGGCCCTGCTCTTCAAGCGCTTCGCCGACATCGACGCCTGGCCGGTATGCCTGGACACCCAGGACGTCGACGAGATCGTGCGCATCGTGCAGTGCCTCGCCCCGGTCTACGGCGGCATCAACCTCGAGGACATCGCGGCCCCGCGGTGCTTCGAGATCGAGCGGCGCCTGCGCGAGTTGCTCGATATCCCGGTCTTCCACGACGACCAGCACGGCACGGCCGTGGTCGTCTACGCGGCGCTGCGCAACGCGCTGCGCGTCGTGGGCAAGGAGATGAAGGATATCAAGGTCGTCATGCTCGGCGTCGGCGCCGCGGGCGTCGCGATCTCCAAGCTCTTGATGGCCGAAGGCGTCGGCGACATCATCGGGGTAAACCGCCACGGCATCCTGGACGAGAACGACCCCAACCTCGACGAGGACCGGCGCTGGCTCGCCAGCCACACGAACGTCGAGAAGCGTCGCGGCGACCTGACCGAGGCGATGCGCGGCGCGGACGTCTTCGTGGGCGTCTCGGGGCCCAACCTCGTCACCGAGGCCCAGCTCACCGTCATGGCCCCCAAGTCGATCGTCTTCGCCTTGGCCAACCCCGACCCCGAGATCGACCCGCAGATCGCCCGGCGTCACGCCGCGATCGTCGCCACCGGCCGCAGCGACGAGCCCAACCAGATCAACAACGTGCTCGCCTTCCCCGGCATCTTCCGCGGCCTGCTCGACGCGGGCGCCACGCGGATTACCGAGGAGGTCGAGATCGCGGCCGGCCGTGCGATCGCCGACGCCGTGAGCTCGGACGACCTCTCGCCCAACTACATCGTGCCGACGGTCTTCAACGCGAGCGTCGCCAAGGCCGTCGCCGAAGCGGTCGGCAAGGTCGTGCGCGCCCACGGCGACGAGTAGCGCGCCGCGCATTCCTGGTTTGGACCCGCGGGTCCGCGTGGTCGGTGGTTCGTCAGCTCGCTGAGCTGAAGTCGACCTCGCGCGACGTGACGGTGTCGGCCGTGCGGCCGGGTGCGGACTGACCGCTCCAGTACATGTTGGTGTGCGCGATGACCTGCGCGGGCGGCGGCGCGCCCCACTGCGTGCCGTCCTCGGTGGTGTGCGCGTCACTCACGAGCACCGTGTCGTAGCCGCGCACGATCGCGCCGTGCAGCGTCGAGCGAATGCACGCGTCGGTCTGCGCGCCGACGATCACGAGGCGCCCTACGTTGCGCGCCGCCAGCTCGGTCTCGAGCGTGGTCGCCTCGAAGGAGTCGCCGTAGGACTTGTGGACGAGCGGTTCGTCGTTACCTCGGTGCAGTTCGGGCACGAGTTGCCAGTCGTCACTGTCGCGCACGAGACCCTCGTCGTGATGCTGCACCCACACCACCGGCACGTCCTGGCGTCGCGCCTGCGCCACGACCGACGCGATGTTCTCCACGACCGCGTCGCGTTCGTGTGCGTTCGCGACGACGCCCTTCTGCACGTCGATGACGAGCAACGCCGTATTGGGACGATTCGAAAGCGTGGTCATAGTCCCCCCTTTTTTTACGTTGTGCCGTGACCGTAGCGGGGACTGCCCCCGCTGAATCGGCGCGGCCGCCGAACCCTGAGGAAACCTTCGTCACGGCATTCGAGCCGCGTGAGCGCCGTGCCGTGCCTCGTCGATGTCGCCGTTGATCAGGTACGTTGACTGTTAGCACTCTCAGAGATCGAGTGCTAAAATGGCGTCGTCGAAGTGATTCGACGTGTCAAGAGCAATTCAAACTAACAGGAGGTTTTCACATGGCTCTTGTTCGAACTGATGCATTCCGGGACATCGACCGGTTTCTCCAGCAATTCTGGGCGAGCCCCGACGTGGCGCGAACCCACTCGGTTCCCATGGACGCGTACCGCAATGGCGACTCGTTCTTGATCTTCGTCGACCTGCCGGGCGTCGACCCGAAGGAGATCTCGCTCACCGTCGAGAACAACGTCCTCACCGTGAAGGCCGAACGCACGGCGCCGAAGTCCGCCGATAGCGTCGAGCGCCTGATGGCCGAGCGCCCCTATGGCACCTTCACCCGCCAGATCTTCCTCGGCACGAGCTTGGACTCCGAGAAGATCGACGCCGACTACGAAGCCGGTGTACTCACGATCGCGATTCCTATCGCCGAGCACGCCAAGCCGCGTCGCGTCGAGGTGAACGCCAAGGGTGAGCGGAAGGTAATTTCCGCGTAGGTGTCAGGGCCCGGCGCCCCGGGGCGCCGGGCCCGCACTCGCCACTGCCAACGTCCTTGGTTGGCGCCGTTGCTGTGTCGTCGACATTGGTCGGTGGCGCAACATTTCGCCGAGTTCAATTTCTTTGAGGCGAACTGACGACCAGTTTCGGGTCGGGGCGTCGCTGTCACGAGTTTGGTGATGCGCTCGCCACCTTCGCGGGTGTGTTCGTGTCTACGTGGTTACCGAGCCGAGGTGCCCGGTTGCGGCCATCGCCTGGGCGATAAGGTCGCCGCGTGGCTTCCTCTGACCGTTCCTACGACCTCGCGCTCGCGTCCGCGACGTTGCGGGCGAACAGTTCTGACGTCCAGGCGCTGCTGGGCGCCCTCGTCGGCGGGCTGAGTGATGCCCTCGGCGACCGGGTCCAGACCACCGTGGCTGGTGGCCGATTTCGCAAGTCCCACGAAATCGCCGCCGTGGTGCTGTCGGTCGGGGACGAGCAGTTCGAGGCGATCGTCGACGGCGCTCGACTCCGCTGTGGCGTGGCCCACGTGTCCGGTGGCATCCGGATCCGCAACGAGGCACTTGACGTCGATGCGTGGATTACGCGGCTGGTCGCCACCCTCAGCGCCGAAGCTGAACGAAGTGAGTCGGCCCGCCAGGCCCTCGAGCGACTCGTCATAGGAGGAAACCAGTGACCGACCATGCCAACGACCTTCCCGAGGCAACCGAACATCGACTCGAGGAGTTGGAGCACGGGCTCTTCACGTCTGACCTGTCGGTCAACGAGTTCCTGCTCGTCAAGGAGGCGGGGTTCCACCCCGTCGGACTCGTCATGGGGTCCTCGATCTACCACACGGGGATCCAGACGAGGAAGTGGAGCCAGAGCCAGGAGCTGACCAAGCTAACCGAGGCGATGTACAACGCGCGCGAACTGGCGATGAACCGGATGGAGGAGGAGGCGGCCGAGCTCGGCGCCGACGGCGTCGTCGGTGTACGACTGGACGTCAACTACTACGAGTGGGGCAAGGACGCGGCCGAGTTCATCGCGGTGGGCACCGCGGTCAAGGCCGAGGATGGCGTCTCGCGACGCAACAAGCTCGGCAAGCCCTTCACCTCGGACCTCTCGGGTCAGGACTTTTGGACCCTGTCCCAGACCGGCTACGCCCCCCAGGGGCTCGTCATGGGAACGTGCGTGTACCACATCGCCCACCGCGGTCTCGGCCAGACCCTCGGCACGACGGGTCAGAACGTCGAGCTGCCCAACTTCACCCAGGCGCTCTACGAGGCGCGCGAACTCGCGATGACGAGGATGCAGGACGAGTCGGCCCGCCTCGGGGCGACCGGCGTCGTCGGCGTGCGACTCGAGGAGAAGTCCCACCAGTGGGGGTCGCACACCATCGAGTTCCTGGCCCTGGGCACCGCGGTCACCAAGACCGGCGAGCCGGTGACCCTCGCCAAACCGACGACCATCATCTCACTGGACAACTGATGAGCGTCGCCGACCAAAGCGGTGGCGCTCGGTCCGAGTCCTTCACGTCGGGACTCAGTGTCTCGGACTTCGCGGCCGTGCTCGCCATGGGGCTCGAACCGGCCGGTCTCGTGCAAGGCTTCTGTGCGATGCAGTCGAGCAGTTACGCCGTCGGATCCCTGCAGCGCAACCTCTCGCCGTACCGCGAGGCGCGGGGCTACGTGGAGAACTACCAGTGCCCCCACGGCATGGTCGCCGGCGAGCACCGGATGTGGGGCCAGAACTACGAGCAGTACTGGGTGGAGCAGACCTGGAATCAGGGATTCGCGTCCGCGAGCGCGCGCATGCTCGACGAGGCGACTCGCCTCGGGGCGGTCGGCGTCATAGGAGTCGTGGACACCCAGAGCACCCTCGCAGGCGCGGGCGTCATCGAGTTCCACTTCCGCGGCACCGCGGTGCGGCTCGCGGGCACTGATTCTGCCCCGACGACACCGTGGACGACGTACCTCTCGGGCCAGCGGCTCCTCAAGGCCTTCGAGGCGGGCTTCGCGCCGGTCTCGATCGTGACCGCCGTGGCCTCGGTGCGGGTGTGGGCCTACTGCATCACCGAATACCTGTTGGGCGGCGGCGGCATCAGTGCCTGGTCACAGGACGCGTCGACCGTCGAGATCGATCAGGTCGTGCGCGCCCAGACCCAGGCACGCGCGCTCGTACGCGCCAGCGCACGCGCGCAGCTGCACGGCGACGTGCTCCAGGGCGTTGACCTGATTGCGACCCAACACGAGTACGAACACGGCGATATCGAGATCCAGTGTCTGCTTCGGGGCAGTCGCGCCCGTCGCGTGGGCGACTTCGTGCCGCTCCGCGCGCCTGACGCAACGGTGCGACTCTCGTGAGCGCCCCGTTCGACCCCGCGGCATCCGACGCCCGCGAACTAGTGAGGACGGCGTTGGCCTCCGGCGCCGCCGAGCGCACCACTGGTGCTGCGACGACCTCGGACCTTTCGATCGATGAGGAATTGAACCTCCACGCCATCGGGTGGGAGTCCGTGGAACTGGTCACGGGCTACTCCATGTTCTCCACACCCGTCGGCCTCTGGAGCTGGGGACAGGGTGAGATCGTGGCCGCCGCGCAGGCCCACGCCAACGCCTTTCGCATGGCGGCGGCGCGCATCAGTGACGAGGCGGCGACGGCTGGGGCCCACGGCGTCGTCGGTGTGCACGTCGAGCGAGCGGTCCACCCCTCGTACACCGAGGTCTCGCTCATCGGGACTGCCGTGCGGCCGATCGGCGCCGGCCGGGTGCCCGCGACACGAGTCTTCGCCTCGGACCTGTCCGCGCGGGACTTCGCCCGGCTCGCAGCGTCGGGGTGGGAGCCGCTCGGGCTCGCCGTTGGCGCCAGCTTCGTCTACGCGCCGCGTCGCACGATGGGCGCAGTCCTGCAACAGCAGAGCCAGAACGTGGAGCTTGCCAACTACACCGAGGCGATCTATTCGGCCCGCGAACTGGCGATGGAGCGCATGCAGCGCGCCGCCATCGACCTCAAGGGCACCGGGGTCGTCGAGGTCAAGATTGTCGAGGGTCCGATGGCCTTCGCGTCGCACGCCGTGGGCTTTGCCATGTGGGGCACCGTCGTCCGGCTGGCCGGTTCATCCCACCAGAACGTCGAGCCCACCATGGTGGTCTCGCTCGACGACGCCGCGCTGGCGTTTGACGCCGCAACCCTCGAGTAGCGCGAGACGCCCGCGAGGGCGCCGTCCGCGCGTCGAGCGGTGATCGCGACGACGCCACTGAAACAAACAACCATCGTCGATCGCCGAGGACCGTCCGGTGTCGCTCGTCGACCGACCTGGGGCAGCGCCACCAGTTCGGTTCAGCTAAGGAACGCCGCCACCCACTCGGCTGTCGTCACTACCGTCGCCTGACGCGGGAACACCTTCTCGGTCAACACCCGGTGGACCTCGTCGTCGGCGTCAGCGCACGCGTCACGAAGGATCGTCAGGCGAAAGTCGAGGTCCGCCGCCTGACGAGTCGTCGAGAGCACCACGCCACTCGTGGCCAGTCCCGTGAGAACGAGTGAGTCCACGCCCAGCGACCGGAGCACGACGTCCAGGTCGCTCCCGGCGAACGCACTGACGCGCCGCTTGGTGACGAGCACCTCACCGTCGCGCGGTGCGAGGGCTGGGTGAATCTGCGTTGCTGGGTTCGTCTCACCGAGCGACTGCGACAGCGCCGCCGACGAGAATGCCTTGTTGTTCGAGCTGATCTCGGGCGCGCCATCACGAAACGCGACGCGAACGAAAACGACCGCCAGCCCGTGTTCGCGGGCGGCCGACAGCGCCGCACCGACGTTCGCGAGGATGTCGTCCGCCCGGTCCCCGAGCCGATCGACGATGCCGACCTGCATGTCCATCACCAGTAGCGCGTCACTCATTGCCGTTCACCGTTCTCTTCTCGTTGACTTCGTCACTCGTTCGTCGAGTCGAGACTCTAACGGGCGAGATCGCGAAAAGTGCCTCGCGCGACAGCGGCGCACCGTCGAGCGGAACGGTCGCTGCACCGACAAGCTCGATCACTTCGTGGGCCCGAACGACCGGCGCCTGGTGTGACAGCGAGTGACTGGTTGGGTGTCGTGACAACGCCGATTGGACCATCGCGACGACAGGGCGTAGGTTTCGAGTGAGACGGAGAATCCGCCCGGGGCCTCGTCACCGAGGAGGCATCATGTCCGGTGCACTCACGCTCGCCCGTCGGCGGCACAGTTTTGCCGCAGTGCTTGCAGGGGCGCTACTCGCGTTACCGCTAACGACGTTGGCCGGTGACCCACCAATCGCCGCATCAACCCTGCCGCGATGTCCGACGCTCGCAACCTGGCCGATCAAACCCGTGAGCCCTATCGTCAAGTCCACGGTCGCCACGTACTACGCGAAGCGGCATCTCGCGCCAATTCGGATCGTGGGTAACCGCATGCGGGTGCTCAATCTCGTGCTCGAACGCACCGGTGTGCACTGGTGCCTGAATGCGGGCGGCGGCCGTGCCGGCTACGTGGGCGTCGTACCCAAGACGGCGAACGCGGCCGTCCTCGTCCAAGTGCAGCACCGGCCCTATCCGGTCGTCGGATCCACGGTCACGTGGGCAACTGTCGTGCACCTGCCTACCGGATGGAAGGTCGTCTCGGACGACACCGCGCCGTAGCGGCGACCATGCGCTGACCGCGTGACTTGCTAACGTGCCATCACCACGTACTCGTCTCGGCTGGCAACGCAGCTCAAACCCGTATTGGTGATGGACACGAGTCGGATTCGCTACCGCTTCCCCGCCGCCATCTCGGCCAA
The DNA here is from genome assembly GCA_021784205.1 of Actinomycetes bacterium. Next base: position 11,040 of record JAJXTB010000025.1, on the reverse strand, counting down.
TCGAATAGTGATGAGCCGTTCGACCAGACCGTCAGTGAGCGGCCGATCCACCGTGAAGCGAAGAGCGCCCTTGGAATACGTGTAGCCGGTGAGTTCAGCGGCGAGCCGGTCAAGGACCGACCCGCTGAAGGGAAGGTAGCTCATGTGGTTCTTGAACGACGCGAAGCCTCCAACCACCCCACGGCCAATGAAGAAGGCCGGGACCCTATACGAGATTCCCTGTTCGGCGTTCGGCACCAGCCGCATTATCGTCGCGCGAAGCTCACCGAGGACTCGCCGGTGGTCAATTGGGGTATTCGCGAGATACTGATCGATTTCGTCTGTACTCATTCGGCACCAATCGGCAACGTAGCAATAACGTAACCGCGTACGTGAATGACGCCGCTCACCATAACGGGCACCTCCGCACTCGCGCCATGTCTTCGCTCAACGTGATCTGCATGATAACGAGACCATTCAGTATTCTCGACGCCGCAGGGACATCGAGCCTTGCACGTCATAATGGTGCCGTGACTTCCGTCTCGACCGCCGAATACTGGCTCTGCGACATGGACGGCGTGTTAATACGCCGCGGGGCGATGATTCCCGGCGCCGATCTCTTTCTCGAGCGGCTGCGCGAACGCGAACGGCCGTTCCTGATTTTGACCAACAATTCGCTCTTCGCCCCGCACGAAGTCCGGGACCACCTCGCTCGCATGGGACTCGACATTGACGAACGTCAGATCTGGACGTCGGCGCTCGCGACCGCGCACTACGTCCACTCCCAGCGACCCGGCGGATCGGCCTACGTGATTGGCGAAGCCAGCATGCACGACGCCCTCGCCGAGGTCGGCTTCCGCGAGAACGCCGTCGATCCCGACTACGTCGTACTCGGCGAGACTCAGCGATACTCCTTCGATGAGTTCGCCCACGCTATCCAGCTCGTCGAGCGCGGAAGTTTCCTCGTCGCCACCAACCCCGAACCCACGGGCCCCTCAGCGACGGGGTCACTCCCGGGCTGCGGAGCGATGGCCGCATTGATCGAACGCGCGACGTCGCGGCCCGCGTACTTCGTCGGCAAGCCCAATCCGGTCATGATTCGTGAGGGGATGAACCTGCTCGGTGCCCGACGGGCGGATTCGGTCATCATCGGCGATCGCATGGAGACCGATATCTTGGCCGGCGTGGAAGCGGGCATCGACACCATCCTCGTCCTCTCGGGCGTCGCCACTACCGAGGACCTCGACCGTTTCCCATTTCGACCCACGCGTGTCGTCGACTCGGTGCTCGACCTCCTCGACGAGCTCTGAGTCAATGAGCGACTACGGCGTCAGCGCACCGAGGAAGGCGTCGGCCCATTCGTAGACGTCGCGACTCGCGACCCGACGGCGCATGCGCGTCATGCGCGAACGCATCTCCTTCGCGTCCACCCGCACCGCCATGGCGATCGCCTCCTTGAGCCCATCGAGGTCGTGAGGATTCACAATGAAGGCTCCCGAGATCTCAGACGCGGCACCCGCGAACTCGCTCAACACGAGTCGGCCGCGCAGGTCGTGGCGGGCCATCACGTACTCTTTGGCCACCAGGTTCATCCCGTCGCGAAACGGGGTCACGATCATGATGTCGGCGGCGAGGTAGAGGGCCAGGAGCTCGTCGAAATCGAGACTCTGGTGCAGGTAGTGCATGACGGGGCGACCGAGGAGGCCGTAGTCGCCGTTCAATTGGCTCACCGCCTGTTCGAGGTCGTGACGTTCGCGTTCGTAGTGCGCGTCACTCTCGCGACTGGGCACCGCGACCTGGACCATCACGTGCTGGCCGGCCTGCAGAACGTGATCGGCGAAGAGCTCCTCGACCGCCCGCGTGCGCTGGAGGATCCCCTTGGTGTAGTCGAGTCGGTCGACGCCCAGGAGTACGAGCTCAGGGTCCCCGAGCTCGTGACGGATCTCTCGGGACCGCTGGGCGATGGCCGGGTCGCGCGAGCGTTCATTGATGTAGGCGACGTCCACCGAGATGGGAAAAGCACCGATGCGCACCTCGCGCGCGCCGTGGTGCAGCGCCACGTCGGTACCGGTCACCCCGAGCATGCGCCGCACCATGCGCGAGAAGTTGGCCGCGGCCAGGGGAACCTGGAAGCCGATGACGTCGGCGCCCATGAGCCCGGCCACGATCTCGCGTCGCCAGGGAATCTGCATGAACAATTCGCGGGGCGGGAAGGGAATGTGCAAGAAGAAGCCGATGCGTACGTCGGGTCGCAGGTTGCGCACCATTTGGGGCACCAACTGGAGCTGGTAGTCGTGTACCCACACCGTGCCCCCCGGGGCGACGGACTCTGCGATCGCGGCGGCGTATCGGGCGTTCACCCGCTGGTAGGCCTGCCACCAAGCCCGGTGGAAGGTGGCCGCGCGAATGCCGTCGTGGTAGAGCGGCCACAGCGTGGCGTTGGAAAATCCAAGGTAGAAGTCCTCGTACTCCTCGTCCGAGATGTCGATGGCGCGCAGCCCCATCCCTTCGAATTCGTCCGGTAGTTCCTGACGCGTCGCGCCGGCCCAGCCGATCCACAGTCCGTTTCGCTTGTGGAGCACCGACGCCAGCGCCGACACGAGTCCACCGGGGCTCGGACGCCACTGGCCACCGGCGTCACCCTCGACGAATTCGACGGGCAGCCGGTTCGCGACGACCACGAAGTCGGCCTGGCGTGAAACCGACCTCGCTACCGCGGAGCCACTTTCAGCCAATGCAACCTGGGCGCGGGGCGTGTCCACCATGGTGTACCTCGATTCGAGTCTACGAGGAGCACGCGACTCGTCGACCGCGCGTGCGCCACGCGATCGACGTCGCGATGATTCCCTAGACCTGCCTTGGGGATTGATCGTGCGTGCGCACGATCGCTACGCGTGTGGCGCCGGCGCAATCGTCGAAAAGTCGTCCGTGCCCGCGGCATTCCACCAACTGGGCGATCCCGCAGTCGCCGCTGACGTCGAGGTGCTCGCACGTTGCTCGGCCCCGATCACGTGCAAGAGCGCGTTGATAAGCGCCAAGTGTGTGAGGGCTTGAGGGAAGTTACCGAGGTGACGCGCGGTGGTCGGATCAATCTCCTCACCGAAGAGTCCGAGCCCGCTCGCGGTGCCGATCAGCTTCTCGCACTGGGTGCGGGCGCGATCGAGTTCGCCGATCTCCACGAGGGCGGACACCAGCCAGAATGAGCAGACGGTGAAGCTCCCCTCGGGCTCTCCACCAATACCGTCGTCGGTGGACGTCGTGCGGTACCGATAGACGAAGGGGCCGTCGGCGAGCTCGTCGGCGACCGCGAAGACGGTCGCGCGGATCCGCTCGTCGTCCGAGGGGAGGAATCCCACGAGGGGCAGCACCAGCAAAGACGCGTCGAGTTCCTCTGAACCGTAGGCCTGGGTGAAGAATCCGCGAGCGCTGAGTGCGTTGTCGCAGATGTCAGTATGCATCTCTTTGGCCGCCGCCCACCACCTGTCCGCACGCTCCTTCTCACCGCGCATCGAGGCCAGTCGCGCGCCACGGTCGGCCGCCACCCAGCACATGACCTTCGAGAAGGTGAAGTGCTGGGGTTCGCCGCGCATCTCCCAGATGCCGTGGTCGGGCTCGCGCCACGACGCCAGCGCCGTCTCCACGGCCTGGATGACAATGCGCCAGGCTCGCTCGCTCAGTGAGTCACGCGTGCGAGCGTGCTGGAAGACGCAGTCGACGATGGCGCCCAAGATGTCGAGTTGATTCTGGTCGATGGCTTCGTTGCCGATGCGCACCGGCTGACTGCCCGCATACCCGGTGAGGTGATCCAGTTCGCACTCGGGCAGCGGCGTCGTGCCGTCCACCGGGTAGAGCACCCGCAGGTGGCCGCGCTCGGTTAGTCGCGCGTGGTTGGTGCGCGCGTTGGGCTCGAGCACGTCGCCGAGGAAGGCGATGAAGTCGTCGGCCTCTGTGTGATAACCCAGCGCGTGCAGTGCACGCAACGTAAAGGCGGAGTCGCGAATCCAGGTGTAGCGGTAGTCCCAGTTACGCCGCCCCCCAAGATTTTCGGGCAGCGAGGTCGTCGGCGCCGCCAGGAGCGCACCGGTCGGGGCGAAGGTGAGACCCTTCAGGGTCAGCGCGCTGCGCTGGAGCAACTCACGCCAGGGGTGGTCGGGGAATCGACCGCCATCGATCCACCCGCGCCAGAACCGACTGGTCTCGACCCGGTAGGCGTCAACGTCGGCGTGGGTGGACGGTACCGGGGCATCAGACCAGCTCATCACGACGAAGGTGGACTCCCCCTCGGTCAAGCGGCGTCGGGCGCGCACGGCACGGCCCTCGATGCCGAATCTCATGTCGCCACTCAAGGTGAGACCCGGGAACTCGGCGTTGGTCGTCACGACGCGCTCGTACGTCGGTCCGTCGTACTCCCAGTGCGCGTCGTCGCGTCCGTAATCGAACGAGGGCTCGCAGTTCAGCGAGATATCGACGCTGCCGTGCAGGCATGTCGCAGTGCGCACGAGCACGTGACGCGCGTCGAAGTCGCTCGGCGTACGGCGGTAGAGTTCGGGCCGTTTGCTCGTGCGGTACCAGGGACCCACGGCGAGAAAATCGTTCACCACCAGCCAACCACTGCGGGTCTGCCACGTAGTGGCGAGGATCATCGTGCCCGGAATGTACTGGCGGTGCGCGGGCACTGCGCTGTCGACTGGCGCGAGTCGAAACGAGCCGGCCGAGCGATCGAGAATCGTGCCGAAGATGCTGGGATCGTGAGGCTTGGGCAGACACATCCACTCGATGGAACCCGTCGGCGCAACGAGCACCGTGTTCTCGCAGTCCGAGAGAAAGGCGTAGTCGGCGATGGGCGGAAAGATCGACTCCAGCATCACTTGATTGGGCGGACCCTCCATGTACCCATCCAGAAGCGGAGCCGACGACGAGAGTGAGCGGATTTGGGTCACGCGAGACTCATCGCTGCCGGAGGGGGTGGGCTTTGACTTCGAAGGAGGCGCCAAATGGACTCTTTCGGGAACGGTGAGTGCGCCACGATGACGCGAACGGACGAACCAAATCGATCAGTCGTCACAATTTTAGCGAGCGACCACTCGCGAGTGACCGCAGGCGACGCACCATGGAGTCGTGCGAGCCAGCAACGGTGATGAGCGTCCCATTCGCACCACGAGGTGGGGACGCGACACCCGAGTTCCACTGGGGATGAGAAGCCTCAGCTGCCCGTGACCATCCTCGTCGAATCACAGCGATTCCACCTGCACCGCGCTGACCGGCGCCCTTCTTGAGGACTTCGCCGGTAACAGGGGTTCAGGTCAAAAAAGTGCTCCCGGCAGGATTCGAACCTGCGCTCACGGTTTAGGAAACCGATGCTCTATCCCCTGAGCTACGGGAGCGGGACTTCCGCGTGACCTTCCGCGGATAGTTCCGCGCGAAAGTCGTCTCTCAGCCTATGCGCCGGCGGCGTTGAGAACTGAAGCGCCACCACGTCGAGATGACGAGGGCGACTCACCCGACGCGAGCTCGATACGTTTGCCAATGGACTCCGCCGTCTGCAGTGTGGACGATCAGATTCGACGACGACGTCAACCCCAAGCCTTCACGAGGACCGAAGAACTGAATGCTCACCACTCCATCACCCGAATCCGACACTGCCCCATTGATCGACGTCCACGTCCGTCCTCCGTTGTGACTGACGCGAAGCGGACTTCTCATGCCCGACTCAACGAGGAGTGCAGCGCTCGGAGCACTCACGACTCCGAGATAGCCAACGCTAAATGGGCCACCGCATGATTGCTGCGAGATGGAGCACCCAGCCACGAACGTCCACGTTCGCCCTTGATTCGTCGAGCGCATGACCGACTTTTCTTGGCTGCCTGTACTCGGCCCGCCTGCGCAAACCGCCGTCCAGACGCCCGACGGCGACACCGCCATCATTTCGCTCATCGTCGGGATGTCGCAGGTGATGTCATGCCGCACCCATGAACGTCCGGCGTTGTCGGTCACCCAGGTTTGGACTCGACCACTTCTCACGGAACCGGACACCCACGGCGCAATCGAGTAAACGCCACGCCGTTGGTCGAGGCGAGTGAGGATTGTTTGACCCGCGGCGGGCGCGGCCCCCGCGGCCGGGTATGCCAAGGAAGTTCCTGGGAGAGCTGCCGGCCCAGACCAGCTGCGCCCTCCGTCAGAGGACTGCTGCATCTTCAGGGGGCACGTTGCATTGCGCGCAACTTCTTGTGGCGTGCACAGCGCCTCGATCATCCACACGGAACGCCCAATGGTCGAGATGTCTACCACTCGGCCACTGGTACGCACGCGCGACCACGTGGTGCCGGCGTCATGACTCTCGTAGAGATTGGGGCCGTAGAAGAAGCCATCGCCGGTGCCATCGAAGGTGAGAGCGGTGGCACCTCCCGCATGCGCGCAGTTCCAAGTGCCAATCCTTGTGAAGTTCCGAAAGCGACGACCACCGTCGCTCGTGCGTCCGACGTAGTCAGTACAAGCCAAGGACGAACCGCTAGTCGAAGTGATCGTCTGGACCACGGCGCCGTAGCCGTTAGCCGGCGAAGAGAACCAGATCGACGTCAGATATCGCGACGTCGTCGCGCCCGCGACACCCATGGACGCAAAGAAAGTATCGGCGATGATCATTGACGTCGCTACGACAACTCGAGACCTCATGTGCCTCCGTGTTCAAGCACGGTTGCAGTGTTCGAAGCTCAAACACGAGCTTCCGAGACGACCGAACATTAAGGGTACGTTCAAGTCCGTTCGAATCGCAAGGAGTGTTCCAAACCGCAAACGATTACGTTCCAAAAGGCATTGCGCCTGGCACCGATGGCCGACTTAGAAGTCCTGGTCACGCCCAATTCGAGGAAGTCCACTTCCCAAAACGCGATGTAGCGATCAGTTCATGCTATTGACGGGGACCTTCTCGCTGGCTACCGTCCGCTCTTGAGGCGGTGTCTCGTATCCCGGGGGGGCATGATGAGATTGTTTTCTCGTATGGGTCTCGGCGCGATTTGCGCAGGGTTTTTATTGCTCAGCGTAAGCGCGCCAACTGGGGCCATTACCAATGGAACGAACGCCACAAATGCGACCCAGTACGGCAATATCGGCTCGCTATGGACGTCGGAAACGACGACATTGGGTACCGACTACTACTTCATTTGCTCGGGCATCTTCGTGACACCAACAGTCTTTTTGACCGCATCTCACTGCATCGCGCTGACACGGGCCTACGCGGCCCAGTACGGACTCCCGAGTCCAACCTTTCATATCTCCACCAGCTCCTCGTTTGGGGGGTGCGCGCAATCTGAGTGCTCACAGCCTCCGTGTTCGCTGAGCACTCCGTGTCACAAGCCACCGTCCTCTTGGATCACCGTGAACCTCGTCGACCTAAATCCATCGTTCCGACTGAGTCAGGGGCTTGGAAACGCTTACGTAGGCGATGTCTCCGCTCTGACGGTCGCCAGTGGTGAGTCGGGGCTGAACTCGTTCACGAACTTCCCGATGGATCCAACGATGAACTACCTCGGGGAGTTAGCGGCGAGTCATACCCTCTCCCAGGGTTCAACGTTCTCGGTCTTCGGTCTGGGATCAGGTGTGCGCCAAGTAGGCACTTTGTCGTTCAACTCACTGACCAACGATTTCATCTATGAGAGTCAGGTGAGCACCCCGACGGACCCATCGGCTGGCGCGTGCGTCGGAGACTCCGGAGGGCCGAACATGCTTAATCGACTCCAGCCGAATCCGGTACTCGTTGGTCTCACGAGTACTGGCGACACGTACTGCAATGCCACCAACGTGGCCTCACGCCTCGACACGCTCGAGGTGCAGAACTTCCTGAAGACCGTCCCCGGTCTAAAGAATTGGCTCAGTTGAACCGCCCCGAGATTCATAGAGACGCTCCAGGAATCGCGGGGCAGTTCACCTCGCAGCAGTCGGTCAGCATCTATAGCGATCGCCGAATCGATGTGACACCGCTCGAAGGTTCAAATGGTCCCAATTCGGGCCGCACGCGACCGCACCGACGAAGATGTCTGCGACCGAAGTTTGCCTGAGCAAAATACGCCCTGGAGTAGGGTCAGACTGCATCTTCGAGACAAACCAATCGATTAGCTGGCCATCTCAAATCTGTGATCCAATCTTGGATTGATGAAGGAGCGTGTGAGTTGTCCCCGGAATTCAAGTGCGAGCGCACAATCGATCTTCCAGCAAGTCCCGACAAGGTCTGGCGGGCAGTGGCGACTACCGACGGACTTGCTGCATGGCTCTTCCCGATGCCGATTCCTCCGCTTGGTGAAGGAACGACTAGCTGGGATCCTCCGCATCACTTAGCCATACGAATGCAGCGGGGCGACTGGTTCAACGCCCTCGACTACGCCATCGAGGACCGTCATGGATCGTCGAAACTTCGTTACGTCCACACTGGCATCTTCGTCGACGATTGGGACACTCAGAACGACGCCGTCCAACAGCACACGGACTTCTACCTGCACACCCTTGGTCAGTACCTCGAATTCTTCAATGGGCAACCGGTGACGTTCGTTGGGGACGTACCGGGCGGCATTCAGGGTCCTGCCAGTTCGGCCTCGCCGGGGGCCTTCGAACAGTTGAAACGGGCTCTTGACATAGGACCGGACGTCGGTGTCGGAAGTGAGGTGCATCTCGCGCTACACGGTGTGGCAAATGTCGACGGGGTCGTCGACTATCTCACAGCGAACTTCCTCGGCATTCGAACCTCGTCGTTGCTCGTGCGGTTCTTTGGGCGCAACGCGTTTGGACAGCCCGTCGGCATGGCGATTCATGCGTTTGGTGCAGCGGTGGATGGCGCGGCAGTTGCATCGTCCTGGCACGAGTGGCTCGAACGGACCTTTGGTTAGCGCGGCCAGCGAGTGTGAACCATCATCACGACTAACCATTGCGTGATTGCGGTAACGCGATGGTTTCGAAATTGCTCTGTTACCGTGCTTGCGTGAGCCGAGACCGGCCACCTCAATCGTCGACTGCGTGGACCGACCATGAACCTCAATGACTTTGACGCCCTCAGCTTTGATTGCTACGGCACCCTCATCGACTGGGAGACGGGCCTCACCGCGGTGCTGCGCCCGTGGGCTGACGACCACGGCCTTGACATGACCAATGAGGCGTTACTCAGCGCGTACGCCAGCCACGAAGCGACTGCCGAGGTGGACTTCCCCGGCGACATCTACCCCGCCATTCTCGCCCGCGCCATGCGGAGCCTTGGCAAACAGCTTGGCGTACCCGTGAGCGACGACGAGGCCGGGTCGCTGGCGAACTCGGTACCCGACTGGCCCGCGTTCAGCGACTCTACCGAGTCGCTCGCCCGGCTCGCGACTCGTTATCAACTCATCATCCTTTCGAACATCGATCACCAGTCGTTCGCGAAGTCGAACGAACGACTGGGCGTGACCTTCACGAGCGTGATCACGGCCGAGGACATTGGCTCCTACAAGCCATCGCCACGAAACTTCGAGGCACTCGAGCGCGAGCGCCAGCGGCTCGGCATCGGTACGGGGAAGTTGCTCCACGTGGCCCAGAGCCTCTTTCACGATCACGTTCCTGCACAGGCCATGGGGCTCCAAACGGTTTGGATCAACCGGCGACACGGCACACCCGGCTGGGGCGCGACACCTGCCCCGCCGGCGCCGGTCACGCCTACTTGGACGTTCACCTCGATGGCCGCATTTGCCGACGCCGCCGCCGCGACGTGACGTCGCGACCGCCACGTCACAGCGTGTATCGATAGTCGCACTACGCCAGTAGGCAATCGGCCCGTGGGCCGCTTCACATCGCACGCGGGTAGCGTGGGATCACTTCGCAAGGGGCCACTCACCGCACCGCGACACGTGCGATTGCCCTCCCCATGCAGCAGGCATCGGGACGACTGCCGGCGACCGCCGAATCCCGGATCTCCCTAGGATTCGCCTATGAGGGCCGATCGGCTTGTCCATATGGTCGTGATCGGCGTCGCGGCAGTGGCCCTGAGCTCGTGCGGCTCCGCTTCACCGAGCGGCGTGGTTCCGTGGGCTGCGCTCGCCGCCTCGCCGACGACTACGACGGTCCCGAGCACGACGACGTTGCCCGCCGCCCCGGCATGTCGCGCGAGCCAGTTCCGCGCCCGGGTGGGCCGCGGTGGTGTGGGCCTCGGCAACGATCTGACGACAATCGTCCTCACCAACACGGGTCCCCTCTGTCGACTGAGCGGCTACCCCAACCTCGAGGGACTGTCAGCGACGCAGGGCTGGCGGCCGCTGCAGGTTCGAAAGACCGGCACGTACTTCGGCGATCTGAATGCCGCGAACGTCGCGACGGGTCGAAACGGACTCTTGCTGTTGGGTACGTCGGTTGGCTGTAACGCGTTGAACTCGCCCTCAGAAGCACAGATCCTCGCGAATGAACGCGCCTTCACGTACGACGCCATACGCGTCGTCTTCGCCAATCGCCGCGGTACCGTTGGCGTCAACCACCTCGACCTGGACGTCGCTTGCGGCCTCGAGGAGAGCCACCTCGGCGTCTGGCCGCCGACGAGTGGGGCCACTGTGGCGCCACCGGGCAGCGTTGGAACGCTCCTCGCCACCGTCACCCTGCCCCGCTCCCTGCGCGCAGGAACGACCTTGCACTACGTGGTCACGCTGCGCAATCCGACAAACACAACCGTGCACTTCACGCCGTGTCCGAATTTCACCGAGTCCATCTTCCTCGCGCCCGGCGTCAAAGGGACCCGGCCCGAAGCGCACACGTACGCACTTAACTGCGCCCAGGCGACGCCCGTGTCACCCCACGATACGGAGCGTTTCGCGATGGAATTGACGATTCCGTACTCGGCCCGGTCCTCACTCGCGAAGTTCGGCTGGTCACTCGATACCGACGTCGGACCCTTTGCTGGTCGGGCGATCACCGTGCTGCCGGCGCGCACCACTAATGGGACTGGAAGGTTTGTCTCGAGTAGGGCAGGCTTTCCACTGAGCCGCTGACTGGTGAGCACTTGCCGCGACTGAACCTTGAGTTCTATGGCTAGATCGTGCCCCAGTCGGTCGGTGAGGT
>JAJXTB010000131.1 GCA_021784205.1 Actinomycetes bacterium | reverse complement strand
GCGAGAGTCGGGTCGAGCGCCCTGATAGCCGGGTCGGCCCCCACGAGAGTCGGGACGCGCGCCGCGAGAGTCGGGTCGAGCGCCCTGATAGCCGGGTCGGCCCCCGCGAGAGTCGGGTCGAGCGCCCTGATAGCCGGGTCGGCCCCCACGCGCATCAGGTCGTCCACCGCGAGAGTCGGATCGAGCATCGCGACGATCATCTCGACGAGGGGCTCCGCGACGGTCCTCCGCTCCCGCGGAACGTCCGGCGTCGCGCGGTGGTCTTTTGCCAGGACGTGCACCAAAGGGCCGCTCACCGTAGGAGTTCCCCGAATAGGGACGATCTGTCGCCTCGCGCGGGTCCTCGTCGCGGCGCTTAGCAGGACGAAGCGAGCGGTTCACTGGTGTGCGCGACGGCGCGGGGCGAGCATCGCTGCCCCGACGCATCTCTGGCTCGCTTCGGCGCGCCCGTGGCGGGCCACCCGCCGCACTACGGCGCGGAGCACCCGAACGCGGCGATTCGGAATCCCGTTGACCGGGGGCGGAACTGGAGCGCGGTCCGAGCGTTGGGCGCCCACCACCCGCTCGACCAGCGTTGCCGCTCGGGCGGGCACGACGGGGCGAGGAGTCAGGGGACGGCACCGGACAATCCTACCGGTCTCACGTCACACGACCGACGGTCGATTCCTGGTTGCATCAGAAGCCCCGCTGTCGGCCCGCGAGGTCCAACGTCGGTGTCGGTTGCAGTTCGCTGCGAGGACGTCACTAGATTCAAGGTTCAGTCGCCTGTGATTCAAGGGAGGTCTCATGGCCGTCGTCATGCGAAACACGCCACGCACCGACCTTGCGCTCGTTGACGCGCTCGGCCGGATCGGAGTCGCCACGATCCACGAGGCCCAGGGCCAGCGCGGCCTCCTCGCATCGAACCTACGACCCACCATTCGGCCCGTGCGCGTCGCCGGGACGGCGCTGACCTGTGAGGTACCCCCCGGTGACAACTGGTCGATCCACATCGCGGTCGAAATGGCCCAACCGGGCGACATCCTGGTCGTCTCGCCGACGAGCCCGTGCGACGACGGCTACTTCGGCGAACTGCTCGGTACGAGCTACATGGCTCACGGCGTGCGCGGACTCGTCATCGACGGTGGCGTGCGCGACGTCGCCGAACTGACCGAGATGGGCTTTCCCATGTGGTCGCGATCGATCAGCGCCAAGGGGACCATCAAGGAGACGCCCGGTAACGTCCAAACCCCCATTGTCTGCGCGGGCGCCTACGTGCGCCCCGGTGACGTGATCGTGGCAGACGATGACGGCGTGGTCGTCGTTGCTCGTAAAGAAGCGGAAACAGTACTCGCCGCCGCACGACTTCGCGAGGAGAACGAAACCTTCAAACGCGCTCGCCTGGCCAGCGGAGAACTGAGTCTCGACATCTATGACATGCGCACCAAGCTCGTCGAACGCGGACTGACTTATGTCGATTACGCGGGCTGAACCATCGGCCTCCATCGTCGTCGCGCGATGGTGACCGTCTCACAATTGTCGAATTCAGTGTCACGTCAATAACTTCGCGAGGTTCGCGGCATCTCCGTGTTCATCACTTTCGCTACGAGGAAGTGCCCGGTGGAAGTCCCCCTCGACCAGCCACGACGCGAGGGGCTGCGCGTGGTCACCGACGTGCGCGCCTCACGCGACGAGCGATGATTGTCGAGGTGTTGATGCAGTGTTGATTCAACGTTGAGCGTTTCGAACAAGGATGTCAGGAACTCCACGCACGACCACATTTGGTGACCGAGCACTCATCGCAGGATGCTCGCGGGGAGCCGAAGCGCCGTTGCCCTGTCGATGGACGCTTCTGCTGTGAGCTGTTGGGAACCTGGGACACCGCGAGCAAGAGATGACAGATGACAACGTGAGGAGTGGGCGCGCGACCGTCGCGTCCGAGCGCGATCAGCGCGTACACCCTCGCGACGACGCGCCCGCGTCCCTCGCCCTCGAGACGTCGCCGACCGCTCACGTATGGCACCTCATTCGGGCGAACCAGGTGCAATTCATCGCCCAGGTCCTCGCATTCCTTCTGTGCGCGGCGTACGCGTACGCATTGATCAGATCACGCGACGCGACCAACGCCCCCCTCGCGAGCGAATGGCTGCGCCACCTCGCCACCTGGGCGCCCGTCGTGCCACTGCTCGTTCGCGTGCGCCGCCAGCGCGCGATGCGCGGTGCGTGGCTGGCCATGGCGGCCGGCGTCTTGATGTTCAACCTCGCCAGCGAGATACGCCGCGTCGACTTCTCAGCCCTCATTTACCTGGTCTCCCCGACACTGCGCGAGGTGCTCTTCGCGGCGTCCTACCTGGCGATGGCGGTGGCCGTCGCGATCATCATGCAGCAATCCTTCGGTCCGCGCGCCAACAGCGTGCGCCTCGACGGTGTGATCGCCGGCCTGGCACTGGCGTCACTCGCCTCAATGTACGACTTTAGCCAGAGCATCGAGATCAGCGGGCGCAGCCTGCTTGCCGAGTTCAACCTCTTCAATCCGATTCTCGTGATGGTCCTTCTGATCTTGCTCGGGGCGGGCCTGGTGCCCAAGCACTTCCGCACCGACGCCACCACGTCGCTGCTCCTCGTGGGCCTCGCCATCATCGCAGCGGGCGACGTCATCGCCCTCAATCCCCAATCCTTTGGCGACTGGACCTCGAACGCGCTGGTGAACATCGCTCCCCCGCTCGGGCTGAGCCTCCTGTCGCTCGCGGCCTGGCCGCCGATGGACCGGCCAGCTCGCCCGCTCGAACGCTTCGTCGTAGCGCGAGGGCTGAACCTCGTTCCGGTCATCTTCGGCGCGCTGTCGGTCGCCATCCTCGCAATCTCCATCTCGCGGCCCTCGTCAGAGTCGACTCGCTTGATGGCCCTCGGGGCGCTGACCCTGGTGATCTCGCGCATGGTCCTGACCCAAAGTGAGGTCCGCCAGCTCGGACGCAGCAACTTCCTTGAGGCCCGCACCGACCACGTAACCGGCCTCGCCAACCGACGCGCCTTCCTCGAAGACGGCGAGGCCCGCCTGAGCGCACTCGGCGACGACGAGCGGCTCGGCATCGTCCTGATCGACCTCGACGGCTTCAAGGAGGTCAACGACTCGATCGGCCACGCCTACGGCGACGAACTGCTGCGCGTCATCGGCCAGCGGTTCGCGAATACGATCGCCACCCGCGGCACCCTGGCGCGCCTCGGCGGTGACGAGTTCGCCTACACCTTCGTCGTCGACGCCGACACCGATCCGATCACCTCGGTGAACGAGCTGGCCGCCACCATGGCCAATCCGGTCTCCCTGGATGGGACCAAGGTGCGCGTCAGCGCCTCGATAGGCGTAGCCCTGTGGCCCCAGCACGGTACGACCCACGCCGAGCTGCTGCGCAGCGCCGACGTGGCCATGTACGAGGCCAAGCACCGCCACGGCGGGGTCTGCGTCTACCGCGACGAGATCGACCTCAACAGTCGCGAGCGCCTGGCCCTGATCAACGAGCTGCGCACCGCCATCGAGCGCCAGCGCCTGACTCTGCACTTCCAGCCCACACATGACCTGCGCACTAACGCCGTCCACGGCGTCGAGGCCCTCGTGCGCTGGCATCACCCGACCCTGGGCCTGCTCCAGCCCGACTACTTCGTGCCCCTGGCCGAGCGAGTGGGCCTCATCGTGCCCCTGACGCGCACGGTGCTCGACCTCGCCATCACCGAGCTCGCCCGATTGGACCGCAACGGTCACCACCTGCAGATGAATGTCAACATCTCCCAGTGGGATCTCATGGACGAGCACCTGCCCGAGTCGATCGGGCGCATCCTGCAGTGGTACGACATGTCGCCCGAGCGCATCACGCTCGAGGTGACCGAGTCGAGCCTCGCCCACGACCCCGTGCGGGCCACGCGCAGCCTCAACACGCTGCGCGCAAGCGGCGTGAAGATCTCGATCGACGACTTCGGCGTGGGTTACTCCTCGATGTCCCAGCTCTTAGAGCTGCCGGTAGACGAGCTGAAGATCGACAAGTCCTTCGTGATGGCGCTGGAGTCGGACCCGCGCGCCATCTCACTGATCCGCTCGATCATCGAGATGGCCCGGGCCCTGCGACTGACCGTGATCGCCGAGGGCATCGAGAATGCCCGCAACTTCGAGGCCCTGCGCGGCGCCGGCGCCGACGTCATCCAGGGCGACTACGTGTCCCCGCCGCTGACGCGCGATGAACTTGACGCGTTCCTCGCGAGAACTCGCGATGAATTCGACGAGTTCCTCACGCGCACTAGTGACGAGGCGCCCGACGACGAGACGACCCCGCGTCGTCGCCGACACCTGCGCGTGGTCTAGGACGCCGCGCCCACCGGTTCAGGCTCCTCGGCCCGCGCGAGCCCTTCCTCACGCCGATGCGGCAAGAGGATGCGGGCCAGTACCGGAAAGATGATCGCCGAGACCACGGCCACGATCACGAGCGCCGCCGACGTCCTCGGACCCGTGAGGCCCGTGGCACGCCCAATCTCGGCGGTGGTGACCAGTAGCGTCAGCGGTGCCATCAGACTCACGCTGCCCGCGATCGAGAGCCGCCACGGGTAACCCCGACGGCGCAGGAACGGCGCCACCACCAGCCGCGGCACGCTCAGGGCCAGCAGCATTGCTCCCACGACCGGGGCCAGGGACACGACGTCGGAGCGAAGCGGCGTCTCCAGGCCCACCGTCAAGAAGAACAGGGGGACGAAGAAGCTGTTGCCCACGCTCGTCACCCGCTCGATGATCGCCTTGGCGTTGCCGATGACGCCGCGAAAGATGACCCCGGCGAGCAGGGCGCCCACCACCGTGGGCACGCGCAGGAAGCCCGCGGTCGCCACGACCCCAAAGAGCAGGGCGAAGGTGCCGCGTAGTCCGACCTCGAGGGGGTCGTCGCGCAAGAACCATCGATGAAAGTGTCGCGGCACGCGCGAGCGCAGCCGACGCACCAGCGCCGCCACGCTGAGGACGAAGACCAAGAATCCCAGCCCGCGTAGTCCCACCAGCACCGTCGCCAGGTTCGAGCCCTGCTTACCGGCGCCAAAAACGGACAACGCCGCGAGGTAGACGACCTCGGCGACGGCGCCGACCATCAACACATCACGCCCGAAACGATCCCCCATCCAGCCGTGCACGTGCAAGACCGGGACTGTCACGCCGACCGAGGTCGCGGCGCCGGCGAGGACCCAAATGGTCGAAGCGCCCGCCACGTGACCCACTAACAGCCAGGAGGCGAGTAGGGACACCGCAAAGAGCACCACCCCCATCACGACGGGAGCGCGCGACGCGCCCCAGATCTCGCGCAGGTCGAGCTCGAAGCCGACGAGGAACATCAGGATCATGAAGCCAAGTCCCCCCAAAGTGGCGACCGCTGAGCCGCTGGCGACGTCGCGCGCGACAATGAAGTGACTTAACACGACACCGGCCACAATTTCGACGACGGCGCCCGGCACACGCAGGCGCTCGCCCACCAGAGGGCAGATGAACGCTGCCAGGGCCAATGCCGCCAGCACGAAACTCACGTTCAGCGTCACGGGATCCTCCTCGGGGTGGGGGCGGGGCCCCTCGCGGACAATGAGGTTGCACCACCAGCCTAAAGAAGGTTTCTGACAAAAGCCTGTGAAGAGTCAGAGTCAGAGCACCACCTAGACGCGAAAGACCCCCACCTTACGGTGGGGGTCTTTCAAGAAATCCCGGCGGCGACCTACTCTCCCAGGGAGGAACCCCCAAGTACCATCGGCGCTGGTGGGCTTGACTTCTGTGTTCGGTATGGGAACAGGTATATCTCCACCGCCATAACCACCGGAAAACATGCGCTCGGACCATATGGTCCGGGCGGCGACTGCCGCCCTTGAGCGTCCTAGAACGAGCACGAGCATCAAACTCCAAGCCCTCGGCCGATTAGTACCGGTCAGCTGAATGCGTTACCGCACTTACACTTCCGGCCTATCAACGTGGTCGTCTGGCCACGGGCCTTACCTGGTTAACCCAGTGAGTGAATTT
>JAJXTB010000130.1 GCA_021784205.1 Actinomycetes bacterium | reverse complement strand
TTGGCGGGTCGCGGGGGCCTCGGATAAGATTGCCCAGCCCTTCGGGGGTGGTGTAATTGGCAACACAACTGGTTCTGGTCCAGTTATTCAGGGTTCGAATCCTTGCCCCCGAGCGAAGCGACGGTTCACCGTCGATTCATGGTCCCATCGTCTAGTGGCCTAGGACATCACCCTCTCAAGGTGGAGGCACGGGTTCGAATCCCGTTGGGACTGCCAAAAGTTAGCGACAGAAGTCACCCCTTCTCGTCGACAGAAGTACGTGGCAGCATTCTGTCATCGGGGTGTGACTCACATGGTCGGCGCCGATTCGAAATGACGCGAATGAAGCGAGATGGGTTGAGCACGGACCGCGCGATCAGCTCGCGAGGTAGTCCTTGAGACTGATTCTTCGTCGTCGGGCGCGTTTTCGCTCTTCAATGGCGTCGCGATTCGCCAGTTGTTGTTGGTGTGCCTCGATCTTTCGCAGGTTCGCCGCCACGAAGAGCAGGGTGATGAAGACACCCTGGGCGGCGATGCCGCGCACGCGACGTCGTGCGGGTTGGGCCAACGCTTCGTGCGCGGAGTCCTTCACGAAGCCGTTCCAGCCCTCGATGGTGTTGCGCAAGGTGGCGTAGTTGCGGGCCCACTCTTCTGATCCATAGGCGAGGGACTGGGCGTGACGCGCCGCGACATCGGGCGCGATGGTGATCGCGCTCTGAGAACAGAGCAATGCAGCCGGCAGTAGTGGTGACACCGTGCGTGCGCCGAGCGCCAACAACGACGCCGGTCGTAGTTCGCAGCGAACCTTGGGCGACGAACCCAACGCGGGGCACGTGAAGCGTTCGTAACCGTCGGCGTCGGGACCGGACTTGCGCCGCAGCGCGTAGGCGCGTCGCGCGGCGATGCGGGCCCGGTAGGTGTCGGCAGTGATCGTGCCGGCGCGCAGGTCCCGGGTCGCCGCGACCAGCACCTCGGGCATCGCCGGGCAGTACCAGGTGCCTTCGACCAGCACCGCGCCGTGGCTGTTCGCCTGGCACCCGAGTTGCTCGACGCGGTAGTCCACGACGAGCTGGTAGCCGAGCGCGCGCACCGGCAGGTGAAACGTCTCGGCAAGTGCCCCCGAGTAGGCGCGGTCCACCCCGAGTGGTCCCGGCGCGAAGCCGCGCGCACGAGCGCCGCGCAGTACCCGAAGCGCTGTGGCGCCGGGTTCAGCGCCCGGACGCCCGAGGGCGAGCCCCACCACCAGATTCGGGAATGACGACAGTCGCCCGGGCTCACGGGACGCGCTCGTGAGCACCGTGGCTTCTAACGCCCAGGCGACGCGGTTGCGACGTCGCCCCTTGTGGTCCTCTCGTTCGCGGTGATCGCCCTCGCGCACGTACCAGCCCCCGTCGGGGTCCGTGGCGCACAGACCGCTGCGCTTCGATGGTCCGCGCGAGAACAGTGGCACCGGCGTCGCGTCGAGTCCGTAGGCGAGGTGGAGTGGTCGCTCGCACCGCGCGACGCTGGCGGCGAGCAGTTGACCCATGAAGAACTCCAGACGGACACGCGCGTCGCGTGCCTCATCGTCACCGAGCGCGACGCAGCGACGCGCGAATTCGTCCAGACGCAGTCGTTGGTTCTTTACTAGTCCCGAGGGGTCAAGCACCGAGCTCAGCGCGTGAAAGAGGTAGCGCACCTGGCGAGAGCGCGCCGCGAACGAACGAGCGTCGTGCGCGCTGCCCACTACGTCGAGTCGGGCCTTGGACGCGTCGGACAGCCGACAGAACAGCACCTCGGTCGCGCCACTGAGGTGGAGGGCCCGGTCGTCGACGGCGAGCAGCAACAAAGCACAGAGCAGCGCTCGCACGCGCAGCGCGCGCGGTCGACCGGGCCGGCGATGACGTTGGCGCAGCTCGTCTTCGAGCCACTCGCACACCCCGGAGCGTTCGAGCAGTGCCAGACAGCACGTCACCTCCTCGTCGTCAATCATCGAGTGACGACGTTTCACTGGTCGCGACACCATTCCCTCGAGCGTTGCGCGCGTAGCGCCGCCTTCGAGTGGGGCGCGCCCTCGACGTGACGCGCGTAACGCAGCAGGGACTCGACGCCACCCAACCCCGCCAGCGCGCACAGTTCACCCAGTGGGGTGTGGGCTTGGAGGTGCGAACAGATGAACGTGGATCGACACCGTCCGCTCAGCGTGCGCACCTCGTCGGGGTCGCGCGCGATCGTCGCGGCGATCTCGCCGACGAGGTTCTTGGTGTCGCGCACCTTCGCCCGGGGGCGAAAGAGGTACCCACGGCGATCCTTCGCGAACTTCACGAGTGGGCCGGCGTAGGGGGGCCGGACCGGGACGGTGCGCGGGTGGGCACCGCGCACCTCGATGAGTGCTCGCTCCCGGTCGCGCACGACGTCGCGGTCGCGCACCAGCGCCAGTTCGCGCGGACGCAGTCCCGCGCCGAGCGTGGCCGCCAACAACACCGTGGCGTTGGCGACGCGCTGCTCGCTCGACTGGTGCCGTGCTCTCGACCACAGGGCCGCCACGTCGGCCGCGTCGTAGGGGGGCGCGGCGGGCGACGCCGGGAACCGGCGAGTCGCGGGGCCAGCACCACCCAGGCGGCGAAGCACCGAGCGGTAGGTGCCGAGCGTGTGCGGCGCCAGGCCGCAACACCCGACCTGGAGAAATGCCTCGATGACGTGGGCGTCGCGTAACGCGAGGTCGGGCCCGAGTCCCTCGAGCGCGCAGAACCCCTCGAAGCGCCGAAGCACACTGGCGTCGCGTTGGCCGAGAACCATCTCGGGATATCATGACATGAATTCATCTCAAGGTACGTGATAGGAGATGCTGGTGACGATGAAGAGCGAACAGCGACGTCGAGCCATCCTCGCCGAGATCGCCCGACTGGGGCCCGTGGTGCCCGGGAATCTCTCACTGCGTTCGACGCGCTGCGCTGGAGCGGGCTGTCACTGTCGAGCCAACCCGCCGGTGCTGCACGGTCCCTATCCGACCTGGACCCATCAAGTTGATGGTCGCCAAGTGACCAAGACCTTGAGCGCGGAAGAAGCCGAACGGCTCCGGCCCGCTATTCAAGCCAACCGACGACTGCGCGAACTGGTGAAGGAGCTCGAGGCTCTCTCGATCGTTGAATTCGAATCGGGACGCGCCAGATAATTAGGTGTCCTCGCGGGTGGGGCAACCAACCCCTTAGGCTGGGAACGAACTCAAAGAGTGGTCGCGAAGGTGCTGATCAACGACTTCTGTCGCTAACCCGCCAAATTGGGCAGTTGGGGTATCTATTTCGAGGAGCCCTGGTCAGGAGATGTGCCACGGCTACTGACGGGCAGATGCTCCGTGCTGGGTGACCGCGCCGTGAGGACGGTGGAGTGACCTAGTCACTGCTCGTTGGCCGCGATCGCCACTCCACCAGTGCTGCCAGGGTCTCGTCCCAGGTCATCTCGGCGACCGTATCGCGTGACGGGCCCGCCCCAGTCGTCAGGTCGCTGACAAGCCACTCGGGAACTTCTTTGGCTGGCGTCGGCTCCTCACTCTTCTGGATGAGCAGCTCAAATCTGGCCGGAATCTCTCGAAGGGTATCTGTCCGCGGACGTTCCGGAAGCGCCGCGACGCGCGCCGACATCTCCTCGTAGACCTCGTCGTCACTGCGTGCGCCGATGGCCCACACCTCGGCGACGTCGACGATCACGGATCCCGCGTCGTCGAACGTGACTCGCCAGACGATTCTCCAGTCTCGGTCGCTCAGTGAGCTTGCGCCACCCCTGCAGTTCCTTGCGCAAGGGTCGACCAGCTTCCGGATCTCGTTCTAGGAGCACGAGCTTCGTCAGGGCCCAACGCAACGTATTCCGGTTGGACTTCTTGGGGGCATCGAGATCGTTGATCGCCGGATCCGTGAGGCGCACCTCGACGCGAACCGCTTCGGGGGGCCTGCCCGACCGCCGCGTCACACGACGCGGCGGGGTCTCGTCTTCCCTCGACCCGCGGGTACTCACTCGAGACCGGCGGCCAGATCCTCGTCCAGCTCGGCCTCAAGAGCCGCGCGATCGAACCCAAAGCGCTCCAAGACGTCAGAGAGCGTGTGCCGTACCCCGTCGTCGGTCGCCGCTCGAGTCAGCACAATGCCAAGGTCGCCGAGATCACGCTCGGCCCCCCTCAGTTTCTCAAGGTGTTGCACCCCGATAACTGCTGTAACCGGCTCATGCCTGCGTTCGTGCACCACGCCGCCGCCGATCTCGGCGTTATGAACGAGCGACGATACGCCATTGGCTGACGCTTCAGTGATTGATAGCACCTAACTCAAAGGGGAGGACATGGCTATAACTGCGCGGATTGCGATATAGATTGCAAGCCGGCCGACTGAGAAGCGTGGGAACCGCCCAGCTGCACGTTGCTGGGCTCGCCACGAGCAATAGTCCAACCCATGACAGTTACTGCGCCGAAATGGATACCCCAACTGACCTGTCCCTCACTTGGGTCTCGTTCGTCGGTCGGTGTGACGGCGCGCGGCCGCGGGAGCCCGTCGTATCAGCGGGTTCGACTGCGGTCGCCTCGTTTCAGTGGCTTCGGCCGTGGGACCGGGCACCGGTGGTCTCGACGACGCCTGGTCGCGCACTATCGTCGGCGTCATGGACCGCGTCGTGTCGGTGGAGAACCTGCACAAATCCTACGGCGAGCGTGAGCGACTCCACGGCATCTCCTTCGAGGTGCGATCTGGCGAGATCCTCGGGTTCCTCGGCACCAACGGTGCCGGCAAGACCACCACCATCGAGATCCTCGAGGGCTATCGGCCCTACAACGCCGGCACCGTCTCGGTGCTCGGGGTCGACCCGGCCAAGGCGACGCGCGCGTGGCGCAATCGGATCGGACTCGTGCTCCAGGAGTGCGAACTGGACCCCGCCTACACCGTCGCCGAGACGGTCACGATGTTCGCGCGCTACTTCGACCGGGCGACTGACGTGGCGACGACGATTCACGCGGTGGGACTCTCGGACAAGTCCAACGACCGGGTCGGTCAGCTCTCGGGTGGCCAGAAACGACGACTCGACGTGGCGGTCGGCCTGGTCGGCGATCCCGAGATCCTCTTTCTCGACGAGCCGACGACGGGGCTCGACCCGATCGCGCGCCGCGAGATGTGGACGATGATCGAGGCGCTGCGCGACGCGGGCAAGACGATCTTTCTCACCACGCATTACATGGACGAGGCCGAGCACCTGGCGGACCGCATCATCATCCTGCGCGACGGCGCGATCGCGGCCCAGGGGACGGCCGACGAGCTGAGCGCGGCCCTCGGCTACCGCGCGACGATCCGCTTTGACGCCTACCCGGGTTTCAGCACGGGTGAGCTCGCCGGGGTGATCGGCCGACCCGTCGTCGTGAGCGACGTCGTTGCGAGATTCGAATCCAACGACGTCCAGCGCGACCTCGAAGTGCTGCTCGGTTGGGCGCGCGAGGCGTCGGTTACCCTCTCGAACCTGCAGGCGATCCAGCCGAGCCTGGACGACGTCTTCGTGACGCTCGCGGGTGAGGCGGCCCGAAACGAGCTCGAGGTCGAAGCGTGAGTGACGTGTCCTTGGCCTTCGCCCAGACGCGCTACGCGCTGCGGGGCTTTCTGCGCGACCCCAGCGCGCTGGGCTTCACGGCCCTCTTTCCGGTCCTGCTGCTCTTGCTCTTCAGCGCGATCTTTACCGGCGCCACCCGCTTTGGCGACGCGCACGTCCCGGCGCGGACCTACTACACGGCCTCGATCATCGCCTACGAGATCATGCTCGTGAGCTTCGCCTCGCTCGTGGTGCGCGTCACGACCAACCGCGAACGGGGCCTCTTGAAACGCTTTCGGGGTACGCCGATGCCGAGTTGGGTCTACCTGTTCTCCGAGATTGCCCGCACGCTCGTGGTGGTGGTCGTGACCGTACTCGTGCTACTCAGCGTGGGCGCAGGTTTTTATCACGTGCGACTGAGTGCGAACCTCGTCGTCGGTCTCGTGACCTATACGGCGGCCGGGGTCTTCTGCTTCAGCGCGCTCGCGCTCGCCCTCACCCGGTTAAGCCCGACGGCCGACTCGGCGTCGGCCTTCGGGCCGCTCGCGGCGACGATCCTTGCGTTCCTGTCTGGGGTGTTCATCCCGGTCGCCATCATGCCGGCCTGGATGCTCGACCTCGGCAAGGTCTTCCCGCTCGAGCACATGGCGCGG